>NZ_CAXUNQ010000020.1:11056-44981 GCF_964252615.1 uncultured Bradyrhizobium sp. | reverse complement strand
AAAACTACACCGCCGTCATTCCGGGATGCGCCTCTTGGCGCAGGCCCGGAATCCATAATCGCCGATCGTGGTTATGGATTCCGGGCTCGCGCTTGGCGCGCCCCGGAATGACGATTCTCCATCAGCCCTCCTTCTTATACGGCGGCCGCGGGATGTTCTGGTGCGCCGCGCGTAGCGCCGCGGACCAGCGCGACCGCAGGTCATGGAAATAGGGTTCGCCTGCCTCGATACGGTGGTTGAGGTCGGCGTCGCAAACGTCCGACCGCACTACCAGCACGTCGATCGGCAGGCCGACGCCGAGATTGGAGCGCATCGTCGAATCCATCGAGATCAGTCCCGACTTCAGCGCTTCGTAGAGATCGACGTCGTAATGCATGGCGCGATCGAGCACCGGCTTGCCGTATTTGTGCTCGCCGATCTGAAGATACGGCGTGTCGGTGGTGCATTCGATGAAGTTTCCGGCCGGATAAACCATGAAGAGCCGCATTCGCGAGCCCTTGATCTGGCCGCCGAACAGGAACGAGACGTCGAAATTGATGTCTTCGGATTGCAGCGCGACACCCTCGGTGGCATGCACGCTGCGGATCGCGCGGCCGATGCGCTGCGCGGCCTGAAACATGGTCGGCGCGTTCATCAGCGTTTCGATGTCGCCGGTGGTGGGATCTTCCAGGCCTTCGGTCAGGGTCGACAGCACCGACTGGCTGATCGACAGGTTGCCAGCGCTGGCAATCGCCAGAATGCGGTCGCCCGGCTTTGAGAAGACGTGGAGCTTGCGGAAGGTGGAAACGTTATCGAGGCCGGCATTGGTGCGGGTGTCGGCGATCATGACCAGACCTTCCTTCACCAGAATTCCGCAACAATAGGTCATTCCCGGTCCTCAAACCCGATCGAAGATGATCGAGTGAAACGTGTAGCCAATTTTGCACGGGCGTCCAACCCACGATTACGACTGCGATTGCGACTGACCCTGCCGTCCGGCCTGATCGACCTTCACCGCCACCGTCAGGGTTTCCTTGCCGCCGCCGTAACGCGTGCCGCGCACCGGGGCGGCGCCGAGATAGTCGAGGCCGATGGCGACGCGGGCGTGCGCGTCGGTGGTGCAAATGCCGTTGGCGGGATCGAACCCGACCCAGCCGAGATCCGGCACAAAGGCTTCGGCCCAAGCATGCCCGGCCTGCTGGTTGACCATGCCGTCGGAGCGCAGGAAGTGCCCGGCGGTAAAGCGCGCAGGCACGCCGCCGGACCGCGCGCTGGCAATGAAGATATGCGCGTAGTCCTGACACACCCCGCGCTTTCCCGCAAAAGCTTCCGCCGCCGAAGTACCGGAATTGGTCGGGTCTTCGTCGAACGTCATGTGTTCGTTGATCTGCATCATCAGAGCATGCAGAAATCCCAACACGTCGTTGCCGGATTGCAAACGCAACTCGCGGGAAAACGCCGCCATCGCCGGATTGACTTGCGTCAGCGGCGTCGAGCGCAGGAACAGGCTCGGGGGAAAGCGCTCATCGGTGCCGCGCAATACGCCGCCGGTGTCGTGGGTTTCGATCAGGCCTTCGACCTTGATGGTAAGGTCGGCGATCGGCCCATGGGTCAGCACATGGGTTACATTGCCGAACGCGTCCTGATGCATATCGAGCCGCGAATCGGTGGAGACGTCGATCTGCCAGTCGGCGACATACTGGCCGTCATGGCTGCCAGGCGTCATCCGCAGGATCTGGATCACGCTGGAGGCTGGCGGCTCGTAGCGATAAGTGGTGGAGTGGGCAATTCGCAGGCGCATGGTTCTACCGGCTTCCGTCTTCGTCATTCCGGGATGCGCCTTTTAGCGCAGGCCCGGAATCCATACGCACGATGGTGGCTGTGGATTCCGGGCTCGCGACTTCGTCGCGCCCCGGAATGACGGTTTTAAGTTTTGGCGACCCTGTCATATCAGATACTGCTTGGCGATGACTTCGCCGAGCCGGCCATTGTCCGAAATGAATTCCTGGATGAATTCATGCAGGCCGCGCTGGAAGATGTCGTTCATGTTGCTGTGCTCGAGGCGATTGCGGACGCCGCGGGCGTGGCGCTGCGCCGCGCCCTGGCGGCCATAGGCGACGCCGATCTGATCGAGATTACGCGCCAGGTTGCTGTAACAGCTCGCCAGCGAACGCGGCAGCGACTCGTTCAGAATCAGAAGATCGGCGATCAGCCAGGGTTTCAGCGTTTCGCGATAGACCCAGTGATATGCGGTCAGGGCTGAAACCGAACGCAGGATCGAGGTCCACTGATAATAATCCAGCGGGCCGCCGACGTGCTCTTCTTCCGGCAGCAGCAGGTGATACTTCACGTCGAGAATGCGCGCGGTGTTGTCGGCGCGCTCCAGATGCAGCCCGAGCCGCGAGAACCAGTAGGCGTCGTTGCGCAGCATGGTTCGATAGGCCGAGCCGTCGAACCGCAGCGAGATTTCCTGGACGAACCGCAGGAACTTGTTGAGTTCTTCGCGGGTCCTGGTGCCTTTGCCCCAGACTTCCTGCAATTCGATCCACGCGCCGTTGATGGTGTCCCACATCTCGGATGTCAGCGCGGTGCGCACCGAACGCGAATTCAGCCGTGCATTTTCGATGCAGTTGCGGATCGACGACGGATTGGCCGAGGAGAACGACAGGTATTCGACTACGTTGTGTTCGTCGGCCGTGGAATAGAGCGTGTAGAAGTTGGCGCTGACGCCGGCCGTCAGCAACGCCGAATCCCACTCATTGCTCTTGCCGACATAGGCGTTCGGCAGCGCGGTGACGCGCAGCGTCGCCTCGATGGTGCGTGCGAGATATTCTGCGCGTTCGACATAGCGGGCGAGCCAGTAAAGGTTTTCAGCGGTGCGCGACAACATGCGACCTCACGATCCATGTCCGCAGCGCGCTGCGGTATTGCCATGCCGATGCGCAGAACCGGGATCGCCCGGGGGGGCGCCTTTGCAATGGTCCGGATTCCGCAAATCAGCGCAGAAGATGCGCCGCATCGGGCCGGGGAAGCGAGGTGAGCCTTCGTTACTCATCCAGTATCCAGGTATCCTTGGTCCCGCCGCCCTGACTTGAATTCACCACCAGCGAGCCTTCCTTCAGCGCCACGCGGGTCAGGCCGCCGGGAACGATGTTGACGTGGTCGCGCCCGGTCAGCACGAAGGGCCGCAGGTCGACGTGCCGCGGCGCCAGACCTTTCTCGGTGCAGGTCGGGCAGGTCGACAGCGCCAGCGTCGGCTGCGCTATAAAACCCTCGGGCTCGCGTTTGAGTTTGTCGCGGAACGCTGCGATGGTGGCCTTGGTCGCGGCGGGGCCGATCAGCATGCCGTAACCGCCGGAGCCGTGCACTTCCTTCACCACCAGTTCCCCAAGATTGTCGAGAACGTAAGCCAGATCCGTTGGCTCGCGGCAGCGCCAGGTCGGTACGTTCTTCAGGATCGGCGCTTCGCCGAGATAGAATTGCACGATTTCCGGCATGTAGCTGTAGACCGCCTTGTCGTCGGCGATCCCGGTGCCGACTGCGTTGGCCAGCGTCACGGTGCCGGCCATGTAGGCCGACATCAGGCCGGGCACGCCGAGCGCTGAATCGGGACGGAAGGTGAGGGGATCGAGAAAGTCGTCGTCAACCCGGCGGTAGATGACGTCGACGCGCTTCAGGCCTTCGGTGGTGCGCATGAACACCTCGTCGTTCTTGACGATGAGGTCGCGTCCCTCGACCAGTTCGACGCCGAGCTTGTCGGCCAGGAACGAGTGCTCGTAATAGGCTGAATTGTAGACGCCGGGGGTCATCAGCGCCACCGTGGGCTCCGCCGAAGCGCTGACCGGCGCCACCGAACGCAGCGCCGACAGCAGTTCGTCCGGATACTTTTCCACAGGCGCGACCCGGTGCCGGGCAAACAGGTCGGGAAACAACCGCATCATGATTTCGCGGTTTTCCAGCATGTAGGACACGCCGGAGGGGGTGCGCGCGTTGTCCTCGAGCACGAAGAAGTTCTCCGGCTCGGTACGCACGATGTCGATGCCGGCGATATGCACATAGACATCGTGCGGCACGTCCTGGTCGTTCATCTCGGGGCGGAACACCGGATTCTGGAAGATCAGATCGTCCGGAATGATATTGGCGCGCAGGATATCGCGGCCATGATAGACGTCGCGCAGGAACATGTTCAACGCATGAACCCTCTGCTTCAGGCCCTTTTCCAGCAGCGTCCATTCCTTGCCGGAGAAAATCCGCGGGATCACGTCAAAGGGGATCAGCCGCTCCTGGGCTTCGGCGTCGCCATAGACGGCAAAGGTAATGCCGATCCGGCGAAACAGCAGTTCGGCTTCCTGACGGCGATATTCCAGCGCGTCAGGCGGCGTCTCCTTGAGCCAGCGGGAGAGTTCCTCGTAGGCCGGGCGGAGATCGCCGCCGGGACCGTTCATTTCGTCGAACGCAACTGCCATCTATCCAGACTGTTTTTTGAGCCACACGCCACAGTGCATGACTGAAAGGGGTGGTAGCAAGGCCCGGGCCAGCACGATATGCATGTGCCGGACGGCAATTGGAACAGGACAGCGCGACGCTGCCTGAAAAAACGGCTGAAACCTGCTCATTTCGGCGGCAAAACAGCAGGGTAATCACGCAGATGGCGAGGAAGAGGTCATGAGCGATATCGTCACGGCGGGAATCCTGGTGATCGGCGACGAAATCCTGTCCGGGCGGACCAAGGACAAGAATATCGGCTTTATCGCCGAATATCTGACCAATCTCGGGATCGACCTGAAAGAGGTGCGCGTCGTTGCCGATGACGAGGCCGACATCATTGCGGCCCTGAATGCGCTGCGCCGGCGCTATACCTACGTCTTTACCACCGGCGGTATCGGTCCGACCCATGACGACATCACCGCCGACAGCATCGCCAAGGCGTTCGGCGTCGGTATCGATCACCATCCCGACGTGGTGGCGCGATTCCGCGAGCGCTTTCAAGGCGTGGGCGAATTAAACGAGGCGCGGCTGCGCATGGCACGGATTCCCGATGGCGCCGAACTGATCCAGAGCGCGACCATCCTCGCGCCCGGATTCAAGATAGGCAATGTCATCGTGATGGCGGGCGTACCGTCGATCATGCAGGCGATGATGGATATCATCATGCCGAAGCTGAGGTCCGGCGTCCGCATGCTGTCGGAATCGGTGCGCGCCAATGCGCGGGAGGGCGACATCGGCGGGCCGTTGCGGGAAATCGCCAGCGCCCATCCGGACACTGTCATCGGCTCCTATCCGTTTCAGGACGAGGACAAAAAGCCGAATACCAACCTCGTCGTGCGCTCGCGCGATCCGGAAAAACTTGCAGCCGCGATGAATGCGGTAAAGGAGATGCTGGCGGGGCTTAACGTCGCACGCTAAGGCGTCGTCATTGCGGAGAGCGAAGCGACGAAGCGATCCAGTCCGGCTTGTGGTCTCTGGATTGCTTCGCAGCGCTCGCAATGACGGATACAAGGATCGATCTACGCAAAATGCAGGAGAGAAGAGTTATGACGGGGGAAGCTCCGGAGTTGAGTGCGCAGGAACGCGCGGGCAAGGCGTTTCCGGTGTCGTGGGACCAGTTCCACCGCGATTGCCGCGCGCTGACCTGGCGGCTGAACGAAGTCGGGCCGTTTCATGCCGTGATCGCCATTACCCGTGGCGGGCTGGTGCCGGCCGCGATCGTGGCGCGCGAGCTTGGCGTGCGTATCATCGATACCGTCTGCATCGCCAGTTACGATCACACCAAGCAGGGCGAATTACAGGTGCTTAAAAGCATCTCGGCAGATACCGCGGCGCTGGGCAGCGGCACCGGCAGGGGCTTGTTGATCGTCGACGACCTCGTCGACACCGGCAAGACCGGGCGGTTGGTGCGGCAGATGATGCCGGACGCGCATTTTGCCACTGTCTACGCCAAGCCGAAGGGACGGCCGTTGGTCGACACTTTTATTACCGAGGTGTCGCAGGACACCTGGATCTTCTTTCCCTGGGACACCGCGCTGGCATTCCTGCCGCCGATCCGCGACGGCGCGGCGTAGCGGGCTACGCTGCGCTTGTGCTGCACCGCCCGGGACGGGTATTCATGCCTCTGCAGAACCGCGTCAGTCCGACCGGCGACATCGTCGCCACCCCACACCGCGGCCTGTTCACCGGCAATCGCGGCATCATCCATGATCCGGCGACGAGGACGCTGCTGAACCGGCGCTGGAGCAGCAAGGCGTGGCTCACCTGTACTTGCGAATTTCGGGGCCGCCGCCGCGACGTGATGGCCGCGCGAAGCTGGACCGAATTGTTCTTTCTCGACGAGGCCACCGCGCTCGCGGCCGGGCATCGCCCATGCTTCTACTGCCGCCGCGACGACGCCAGCGCCTTTCGCGCGGCGTGGGAACAAGGGAACGGCGTCGCGCATGCGAGCGCGCCTGAGATTGACGCGGTGTTGCATCACGAGCGACTGGACGGCAGGCAGAAGCGGCTGCATGCATTTTCGATGCCTTTGGAAAAATTGCCCGACGGCGCGATGGTGCGGGTGGAAGGCGACAGCTATCTGATCGCGGGGGGCAGGACGTTGCTGTGGACCTGGGATGGCTATCGTGAGCGTAAACATGCAATCCGCGACGCCGCGCTGCTCACGCCGCCTTCGACGCTGCGCGCGTTTAGCGCTGGATATCGGCCGGTGCTGCATCGGAGCGCGGCTGCGTAATTTTATGTTCGTCACGCCCGGGCTTGTCCCTACTGGATGCACACATCTCCATCGTCATTGCCGGGCTTGACCCGGCAATCCATCCTTTCGAACGACTCCTCCGAAGATGGATGGATACGCGGGTCAAGCCCGCGTATGACGAGATGTATGAATCCAGTAGGGCTTGTCCCGGGCATCCACGTCTTTCTTTGCGGCGGCAGTTAAGACGCGGATGGCCGGGACAAGTCCGGTCGTGACGGTGGAATGGCGCGTACTGCTTATCCGAACCGCTGCCGTGCCAGCTTCGCGCCGGCGCCGAGCGCCATCAGTTTCGCCTCGGCGATGTCGCGATGCATCGGCGCCATGCCGCAGTTCGTCGTGGCGACGATATTGCTGGCCGGCACGTGCTTCATAACGGCTTCGATAGTGCTCGCGACGTCCTCTGCGGTCTCGACGACATCGCTGGCGACGTCGATCACGCCGGCCTGCACGATCTTGCCCTTCAAGAGGCCGAGCAATTCCAGCGGTACCTTCGAATTGCGGCATTCAATAGCCACTTGCTGGATCGGGCTGGCGTCGATCGCCGGAAAAATCTGCTCATACTGCCGCCATTCGCCGCCGAGCGTCTGCTTCCAGTCGGTGTTGGCCTTGATGCCGTAGCCGTAGCAGATGTGCACGGCGGTAGCGCAGGTCAGCCCTTCGGCGGCGCGCTCGAGCGCCTTGATGCCCCAATCGCCGACCTCGTCCATGTAGACATTGAACGCCGGCTCGTCGAACTGGATCACATCGACGCCATCGGCCTGCAGCGCTTTGGCTTCCTCGTTCAACAGGTCGGCAAAGGCGAACGCCATCTTGACGCGGTCGCCGTAATACTGGTCCGCGATGGTGTCGATGATGGTCATCGGGCCGGGCAGCGTGAATTTCAGCTTGTGCGAGGTATGGCTGCGGGCGACACGGGCCTCGTCGGCATGGACGCGGCCCTTCAGCTTCAGCGGCGCCACCACCTGCGGCACCATCGCCTTGTAACGGTCTTTCCGGATTCCCATCTCGACCTTGTGAGCGAAGTCGATGCCGTCGATATGGGCAAGAAAGCCGTGCACGAAATGCTGCCGTGCCTGTTCGCCTTCGGTGACGATATCGACGCCGGCGTCTTCCTGCAGCTTCACCGCCAGCATGGTGGCGTCGCGCTTGGCGCGCGCCAACTCGGAACCCGTGGATTTCCATGGCGCCCACAGCACGTTGGGCTCGGCCAGCCATTCGGGTTTCGGCAGCGAGCCGGCAATCGTCGTTGGAAACAGCATGTGCATCCCTCTACGCTTTCGATTTGGATGGTATCTGCCATGCCCTGAGGGCGGCGTACAGAACAACAAAAGTCGTCATAGGCGGGCTTGACCCGCATATCCATCGCTCTTCGCAGGGAGTTTTTCGAAGGAGATTGCCGGGTCAAGCCCGACAAGGACGAAGAAATGCTTTCAGTGCGTTCGCTCGTTGCTTAGGATCGGCTGAAAACGCCTGAGGAAACCCCATGATCGACCTGCACTATGCGCCGACGCCGAACGGCTGGAAAATCTCGATCATGCTGGAGGAATTGGGGCTGCCCTATACGGTAATTCCCGTGAATATCCGCGCAGGCGACCAGTTCAAGCCGGAATTTCTGAAGCTCAGCCCCAACAACAGGATTCCTGCGATCGTCGATCATGCGCCGGCCGATGGCGGCGAACCGTTTTCGGTATTCGAGACCGGAGCCATCCTGATCTACTTGGCCGAGAAAACCGGCCGTTTCCTGCCTGCGGACATGCGCGGCCGGTCTAAAGCCATCCAGTGGGTGATGTGGCAGATGGGCGGGCTCGGCCCGATGCTCGGCCAGCATGGGCATTTTGCGCTCTATGCGCCCGAGAAGATTCCCTATGCCATCGAGCGCTATCGCGACGAGGCGGCACGGCTATACGGCGTGCTCGACCGGCAATTGAGCAAGACCGGCAGCTATGTCGCCGGCGATTACTCGATCGCCGACATCGCCTGCTTCCCCTGGACCATGACCCATAAGGCGCAGGGCTTTACATTAGACGACTATCCGCGCGTCAAGCGCTGGTACGCCGAAATCCGCGCGCGGCCGCAGGTGCAGGCCGGGCTCGCCGTGGGCAAATTCGTCAAGGAGCCGTTCGATGAAGAGGCGCGAAAGAATATGTTCGGGCAGGCGGCGAAGGCGCTGCTGGGCGCGCAGCATAATGATGCGTCATTCCGGGGCGCGCGAAACGCGAGCCCGGAATCCATGACCACCATCCGGCGTATCGATTCCGGACCTGCGCCAAGAGGCGCATCCCGGAATGACGAGCGGCCATGATTTGATCCGCACAGTGAGGGAAACACCCATGATCGAATTTTTCTTCGACTGCTCCAGCCCCTGGACCTACCTCGCTTTCCACAATATCCAGCCGCTGGCACGCGAGTTCGGTGAAGACATCACGTGGCGACCGATCCTGGTCGGCGGCATTTTCAACAGCATCAATCCAAGCGTCTATGCCTCGCGCGAGCACCCGGTGCCGGCCAAGGTGGCCTATCAGAAGAAAGACGTGGCGGATTGGGCGCGCTCGGCCGGGCTCGCCATCAAGATGCGACCGACGGTGTTTCCGGTGAACAGCGTCAAGGCGATGCGCGGCTGCATCTGGCTCGGCCAGCCGGCCGCGATGCTGCCATTCGCCCGCGCGGTATTCGAGATCTACTGGGGCGAGGACAAGGACATCTCGCAAGATCCGGTGCTGGCGGAAGTTTGTCAGCGCGTCGGCATCAATCCCGCAATGTTCTTCGCAGGCATTGCCGAGCAGGCGATCAAGGACCAGCTCAAGGCCAATACCGACGAGGTGATGTCGCGCGGCGGCTTTGGATCGCCGACGATCTTCCTGAACAAGACCGATATGTATTTCGGCAACGACCGCTTGCCGCTTGTCCGCGAAGCGCTGCAGCGCCGCAAGTTGCGCGCCGAGGGCGCGGAGAGCGCCGCATAAATGCCGAGAGCCGTCTTCTGCCGTGAGCTCGGTCCGCCGGAGAAACTGCGGCTGGAAAGTTTTGCGGCAGCACCACTGGCGCCGGGGCAGGCGCGTGTCGCCATTCATGCCGCGGGCATCAATTTTCCCGACATTCTGATGGCGGCAGGGGAATATCAGCTCAAGCCGGACCTGCCGTTCATACCGGGCATGGAGGCGGCGGGCGACGTCGTCGAAGTGGACCGCGCGGCAAACGGCGTCGCCGTTGGCGACAGGGTGATCGTGAAGCTGCGGCACGGCGGCTATTCCGAGGAGGCCGTGGTCACGCCGTCGCAATTGACGCCGCTGCCGAGCACGTTCGACTATGCCGAAGGAGCGGTCTTTCTCGCCGCGCACGGCACCGCTTATCATGCGTTGGTCGATCGCGGACAAATCCAGCGCGGCGAAGTGTTGCTGGTGCACGGCGCCGGCGGCGGCGTGGGGCTGGCGGCGGTTGAACTCGGCAAGCTGTTAGGCGCCAATGTGATTGCGGCGGCGTCGTCTGAGGAGAAATTGGCGGTGGCGCAAGCGCGCGGCGCCGACCATCTGGTGCTGTACGGGCGCGAGCCGTTTCGCGATGCGGTCAAACGCATCACCGACGGCCGCGGCGCCGACGTGGTGGTCGATCCGGTCGGCAGCGAGGTTTTCGAGCAGAGCTTGCGCTGCATCGCCTGGGCTGCGCGACTGCTCGTCGTCGGCTTCACCGGCGGCATCGGCCTGGCGCGCACCAACCTGGTGCTGATCAAGGGCGCCAGCGTGCTTGGGGTGAGAGCCGGCGAGGCGGTGCGGAAAAATCCGGCGCTTGGCGTCGCGCGGATCAAGGCGCTGAGCGAGTGGGCAGAGGCGGGGAAGATACGGCCGAACATTTCGCACCGGCTGCCGCTGGCGGAGTTTGCACCTGCGATGCGATTGTTGATGGACCGCAAGGCGATCGGCCGCGTGGCGCTGATGGCGCGGTAGGTCGTCATCCTGAGGTGCTCCCCCTCTTGGGCGAGTCTCGAAGGATGGCCGCAGATCGTGGCCACCCTTCGAGACGCCGCGCAAAGGCGCGGCTCGTCAGGATGACCGCAGAATTTGTGGAAGGATCGTCATTTATACTCCCGCTCTTCCCACCACGGGAAATAGTCGGGCATGTCCGCCGAGACCTTATTCCTGAACACCGCCGGCCGCTTTTCCAGGAACGACACCACGCCTTCCTTGACATCGTCGGAGCGGCCGCGGGCGTAGATGCCGCGGCTGTCGACCTTGTGCGCTTCCATCGGGTCGTCGGCTCCCAGCATGCGCCACATCATCTGGCGGATCAGCGCCACCGATACCGGCGCGGTCTTGTCGGCGATTTCGCGCGCCAGTGCGCGGGCGGCCGGCAGCAATTCATCCGGCGGCACCACCTTGCTGATGAGGCGGCCGGCCAGCGCCTCCTGCGCCGGAAATACGCGGCCGGTGTAGCACCACTCCAGCGCCTGGCTGATGCCCACGATGCGCGGCAGAAACCAGCTCGATGCTGCTTCGGGCACGATGCCGCGCTGCGAGAACACAAATCCGAACCGCGCATGCTCAGACGCAATGCGGATGTCCATCGCAAGTTGCATGGTGACGCCGATGCCGACCGCAGCGCCGTTGATGGCTCCGATCACGGGTTTGAGGCATTTGAAGATGCGCAGCGTCACCTGCCCGCCGCCGTCGCGCGCGTTGGGATCGCTGTAATCGACGGCGCCGTCGGCGAGCCGTTTCACCGGCCCGCGCCGCGCGTCCCGATCGAAGGTCTTAGCGCCCTCCGACAGATCCGCCCCGGCGCAGAACGCGCGGCCAGCGCCGGTGACGATGATGGCGCGGACGTCGTCATCCTTGTCGGCCGCATCGAAGGCCTCGATCAGCTCCTTTTGCATGGCGCCGTTGAAGGCGTTGAGCTTGTCGGGCCGGTTCAGCGTGATGGTGAGGATTTGTTCGGCGACGTCGGTCTTGATCGTCTCATAGGCCATCGGGTGTTCCTCCAGTTGCTGTTAAGCCGTCATTCCGGGGCACGCGGAATCCATGATCACCATCGGTGTATGGATTCCGGGCCTGCGCCGAGGGCGCATCCCGGAATGACGAAAGAAGTTATTTCTTCGGCGCTGCCGGCCACGGCCTTTGCTGACCGCGCATTGCCTCGAATGCCTTGGCTATCCGCAGCACGCCGATATCGTCGAAGCGGCGGCCGACGATCTGCACGCCGATCGGAAAACCGCTGGCGTTATAGCCGCCGTTGATCGAGGCCGCAGGATTTTCGGACATGTTCCAGGTCACGGTGTAGGCGATATGCTCGAACGGTTTTTCGGGATCATTGATCGGGGAGGCTAGCTCGGCGGCGAAGTTGACGACCGGCGAGACCGGCGAGATCACATAGTCGATGTCGGCGAACAATTTCCCCGCGCCGGCGCGGATCGCCATCGTGGCGTTGAAACCCCTGATCACATCGACGCCGGACAGCTTGGCGGCGCGTTCCGCCCACGTGTAGATGTAAGGCAACGCCTTGGCGCGCTCTGCCGGTGCGAGCTTTGCAAGATCGTCCCATGCGCGCGCGCGCCAGAACGCGTCGAGGCCGTCCAGCATCTCGCGCGTCAGCACGCCCGGTACTTCGGCGATATCGGCGCCGGCCGCTTCAAACGCGCGCGCCGCGGCGACGGCGACATCGCGAACTTCTTTCTCAAGCGGTTGTCCGACATCGAGATCGAGCATTAGCCCGATGCGAAGCTTGCGCGGCGGGCCGGAGAGCGCTTTCCAGTTGATATCATCGGGCGGCAGGCTCATGCCGTCGCGGCGGTCGGGTTTCGACAGCACGCCCATCATCAGCGCCGCATCGTCGACCGTGCGGGTCATCGGACCTGCAACGCGGCCGACATAGGGCGGATCGACGGGAATCCGCCCCAGGCTCGGTTTCAGCGCGAAAAGGCCGCACCAGCATGCCGGCAACCGAACCGAGCCGCCGATATCGGTACCAAGATGCAGGGGGCCGTAGCCGGCAGCGGCCGCAGCGCCTGCACCCGCGCTGGAGCCGCCGGGATTTTTCGACAAGTCCCATGGATTGCGCGTGAGGGGGTGGAAGCTCGAGAGGCCGGACGACAGCATACCGTAATCGGGCATGGTGGTTTTGGAAAAGATCACCGCGCCCGCCTCGCGCAGGCGAGCCGCCGGCGGCGCGTCCGCGATCGCGGGAACGAGCCGGGTGGTTGCCGCGCCGAGCGGCACCGGTACGCCGGCGGTGGCGATATTTTCCTTGATCGTGGCCGGCACACCATCGAGCGCCCCGGCGGGCTCGCCTTTCTGCCAGCGCGCGGTCGATGCCTTCGCGGCTGCGCGTGCGCCTTCGGGATCGAACGCGTATAGCGCTTTCAGATGCGGTTCCCAGATCGCGACATGCGCGAGAACGTCCTCCAGCACCTCGGCCGGTGAGAATTGCTTGGCCCGAAAACCCGCGATCAGGTCGACCGCGCTGAGGTCGTGCAGGGACATCACCGTTTCTTCGGAAATGGGCTTATGCATGGGCGCCTGCCAGCAATCGGGTTTCGATGATGCGCGCGAACACGCTGGCGCCGATGGGCAGGATCTTGTCGTCGAGAATGTAGCCGGGATTGTGCACGGGTACGGAGCCCTCCTGGCCGAGCCAGAAATAGGCCCCAGGCACCACGTGCAGCATGTCGGCGAAATCCTCACTGCCCATCTTCGGCGTCGATCGGGTGATGACGTTCTTTGGATCGACAACGGTACGTGCAACGTCGGCAATGACTTTCGAATGCTCCTCGCTGTTGACGAGAACGCTGAAGGTATCGCGAATATCTGCGTGGATGTCGACCTGGAAGGCGGTCGCCAGCCCCGCGCAGATCGCGCGCATACGCTCGCGGATCAGCGCGCGCACGCCGTCGTCGAACGCGCGGACCGTACCGCACAGCCTTGCTTCGCCGGAAATCACGTTATACGCCGAGCCCGCGTGAATCTGCGTGATCGACAGTACCGCCGACTTCAGCGGACTGACGTTGCGGCTGACGATGCTCTGCAAGGCCTGTCCCAGCGTCATGGCGGCTATGACGGGATCCCGCGCGTTTTCCGGCATCGCGCCGTGCGCGCCGAAGCCGGTTATGACAATGTCGAAGAAATCGGCGCCGGCCATGGCCGGACCCGGAAGGATCGCGACTTCGCCGTGATTGAGATCCGGCGCGTTGTGCAGCCCGTAGATTTCGTCACAGGGGAACCTTTCGAACAGTCCGTCCTTGATCATCGCGCGCGCGCCGCCAAGACCTTCCTCTGCGGGCTGGAAGATGAAATGCACGGTGCCGTCGAAGTTTCGGGTTTCGGCGAGATAACGCGCGGCGCCGAGCAGCATGGTGGTGTGGCCGTCGTGGCCGCAGCCGTGAAAGCGGCCGGGAATAGTGGAGCGCCATTTCAGGTTGGTGGTCTCTTCCATCGGCAACGCATCCATGTCGGCGCGCAGCCCGATGCGTTTGGCCCCCAAGCCTTTGCCCTTGAGCACGCCGACCACGCCGGTACTGCCGAGGCCGCGATGCACCTCGATGCCCCATTGCGTCAGTCTGTCGGCGACGATGCCGGAGGTTCGCACTTCCTCGAAGCCGATCTCGGGGTGGGCGTGCAGGTCGCGCCGGATCGCAATGAGGTCGTCGGCGAAGCTTTCGATGCGGTCGATGTTGGGCATGGTTTTTATCCGATGGCGGGAGAGGTGGAACGTGATCGCGGCACCGGCGTGAACGGAATTCCGTTCGGCTTGATGCGGACGCCGGGACGTAACCGCGTCCACGGCAGCGTCGAGGTGTCCGCCGGCATCGCGCCTGGTGCCGCGCAGATGATGATCTTTTCCGCGATCGGCTCGAAATCGGCGCGGAAATGCACCGAACTCTTGTTGACGAGAATGGATTGCCCGGCCGGTTCGATGCCGACGAAGCGGTACATCGCCTGATCCGCAAGCTGCGCCTTGCGGGAGCCGATCACGATCCTGACGCCGCCGATGCGCAGGCAGGCGGACGGACCCAGGTTCATCATGCTGCCGCCGAAGTAGGGGCCCGGCGCGAGGAATTTTCCGTCCGACAATCGCTCAACGATGAAATCATGCTCGAACGCCGTGTCGCCCGGGATACCGGACTTGCCGCCGAGTGCGAGCCTGACCGTAGCGCCTTGCCCGGCCGCGTGTGCCGCTTGCGCCGACTCCGGGTCGACGATGACGCCGATCGCGGCGTTGGTGGCGCCGTTCCGAACCAGCGCACGCAGCATGCCGGTGGTGTCGGAGTCGCCGCCGGCGCCGGGATTATCCTGGGTGTCCGCGATGACAACCGGCTTGCTGGCGTGCTTTGCCAATTCCATCGCATGGCGCACGCCTTCATCGGGCGTAAAGATGCGGCCGTCAAAATCGCTTTCGTGGCCGGCGATCAGCGCGGCGATCTTATCGGCGGCCGCATCGGCGTCGGCCTGGGTCCGGCCATAGGCGAATACGCTGGCGCCGCAGCCGGAGAAATCGGCCGCTGGAAAACCCGGGGCGAACGACAGCGTCGGCACCGCGTCGCTCTCCAGCGCGGCAAGTTTGGCATAGATGCTCTTGCAGGGTTCATCCCTGGTGCACTGCCAACTGATCGGAATCAAGAACGGGATCTGCCGGAACGCTTTTGCCAATTTTTGCTTGGAGCCCAGCAGCAGCGCCAGATGCTTTGCAGCGGCGCGGCCGGTGTCGGCCATGTCGACATGCGGATAGGTACGGTACGTGATCAGCGCGTCGGAATGCTCGATCATTTGCGGCGTGACGTTGGCGTGCAGGTCGAGACTGACGACCAGGGGCAGATCTTTACCGATCACCCGGCGCACGCGCGCAAGGAGTTCACCTTCGCCGTCGTCGAGGTGCTCGGTCACCATGGCGCCGTGCAGATCGAGATAAACCGCGTCGATCGCACCCGCCGCCCTGACGCCGTCGACGATCGCGCTGGCGACGCGCTCGTATGCGTCTTTGGTCACATGGGCGGACGGGCTCGCGGCGCACCAGATCGTCGGCACCAGTTCCCAACCCTCGGCTTCCGCGGCCGGGATGAAGCCGGCGATACCGACATTGATGTCGCGCATCTGCTCCAGCAGCTTCGCGCCCAGCCGCATCGGCGGCCAGCCGCCGCCTTGCAGGAAAGCGTCGTAGGTGGCCTTGGTCGGCGCGAAGGTGTTGGTCTCGTGCAGGAAACCGCCGACGGCGATACGGGTCATGGAACGGCAACTCCGGTCATTGCGCAGGATAACACCATCTCAGCCCGTCATGCCCGGCCTTGTGCCGGGCATACACGTCTTCCTTTCGCTCTAGACAGAAGACGTGGATGGCCGGGACAAGCCCGGCCATGACGGCGAATGTTCGACCGGCTGGAAATTGGCGAAATCCCATTCCCGTCCGGGGGCCGCGTCAAGCAGCGCGCGGGTATAGGCAATTTGCGGATTTGTGAGGACTTGTGCCGCCGGTCCCTGTTCGACGATGCGGCCATGCTGCATCACGGCAACGTCGTCGCAGATTTGCGCCGCCACCCGCAGGTCGTGGGTGATGAACAATAGCGCGATGCCGAGCCGCTTCTGGATGTCGTCCAATAATTCAAGCACCTGCGCCTGTACCGAGACATCCAGTGCCGACACCGCCTCGTCCGCCACCAGCACGTCGGGATCGAGCGCCAGTGCGCGTGCAATGGCGATGCGCTGGCGCTGCCCGCCCGAGAACTGGTGCGGATAGCGCGATATGGCGTCGGGGGGAAGGTCGACCAGTTCGAGCAGTTCGCCGGCCTTGGCCAAGGCTTCGGCGTGCGGCATGCCGTAATTGACCGGTCCCTCCGCGATGGTTTCACCGACGGTAATGCGGGGGTTGAGCGAACGATACGGATCCTGGAAGATGATCTGGATGCGCTTGCGGTGCGGCTGCAGCAGGTGGCGCGGCAGGTCGGAAATTTCCCGGCCGGCCAGGCGAATGCCGCCGGAGGTCGGATCGATCAATCGCACGATGCAGCGCGCCACCGTCGACTTGCCAGATCCGCTTTCGCCGACGATGCCGAGCGTGCGCCCCCGGCGCAAGGTCAGGGTCACGTCCCGCGCGGCTGCGACCTCGCGCGTTCTGCCGAAGAACGATCGCTCCCGGTAGACCTTGCCGAGATCATTGGTTTCCAGCACCACCGGGCCGGAAGATTCGTCGCGCGGCGCGCGGGGGATGAGGCTCGGCACCGCCGACAGGAGATTGCGGGTGTATTCCATGGCGGGCGCACGCAGAATGGTCTCGAGCGTTCCGGTTTCGACCAGCCGGCCGTGCCGCATCACCGCGACGCGGTCGGCAATCTCGGCGACCACGCCCATGTCGTGCGTGATGAACAGCACCGCGGTGCCGTGATCCCGCTGCAGATCGCGGATCAGCGTCAGAATCTGCTTCTGGGTAGTGACGTCGAGTGCAGTGGTCGGCTCGTCCGCAATCAGGAGCTTCGGTTCCAGCACCAGCGCCATCGCGATCATGATACGCTGGCGCTGGCCGCCTGAAAGGCGGTGCGGGTAGGCGGCGAAGATGCGCTCCACTTCGGGCAGCCGGACCTGCTCCATCATGGCCAGAATGCGTGCGCGCCGCACCCTCGCATCGAGATCGGTATGGACCCGCAGCACCTCGTCGATCTGCTTGCCCACCGGCACGACCGGATTGAGCGCCGTCATCGGTTCCTGAAAGATCATCGCCATGGTGGTCGCGCGCAGCTGCCGCAAGCGGCGACCGCCGGCGGTGAGGATTTCCTCGCCGACAAGTTTGATGCTGCCGCCGGAGGGGACCAGCGAACCTTTTTGCAGCAGACCCATGACGGCCAGCGACGTGACCGATTTGCCGGAGCCGCTTTCGCCGACCAGACATAGCGTCTCGCGTTCGCGTACCTGCAGCGAAATGCCGTCGAGAATGCGCTCGCTGCGAGGATTTTTGCCGAGGCCGACGACAAGGTTGTCGATGTCGAGAACGATGTTTGTCATCGCAAGCCTCGTGTCCCGGGCGCAGCGCGGCATTCTTCATGCCGCACTGCGCCGCGGCTCTGCGAAGCAGCACGGTGTGCTGCATTACGTCCGGGGCACGGATCAATTGCTTCCACGCTCACCTCGCGCCCTCGCGCTGTTTCATGCGTGGATCGAGCGCGTCGCGGGCGGCGTCGCCGATCAGGTTGACGGAAAGGATCGCGATCGACAGCAGCAGCCCCGGCCAGAAGATCAGCGATGGCTTGATCTGAAAATAGGCGCGGCCTTCCGCCATGATGTTGCCCCAGGTCGGCGTTTCCGGGCTGATGCCGGCGCCGAGGAACGACAGGATCGCCTCGGTAAGAACAGCGGACGCGCAAACATAGGTGCCTTGCACGATCAGCGGCGCGACGGTGTTGGGCATCAAGTGCCGCCACATGATTTTCGGCAGGGACGAGCCGACGGAAATCGCGGCTTCCACATACGGCTCCTCGCGCGCCGACAGCACCACCGAGCGCACCAGCCGCGCCACCCGCGGGATTTCCGGAATTGTGATGGCGATGAGCACCGTGGCGAGGCTCGCGCCCGACAGCGACACCACGGCAATCGCAAGCAGGATGCCCGGGATTGCCATCAGCCCGTCCATCACCCGCATCATGATCGCATCAATCCATTTAAAAAAGCCGGAGACAAGGCCGATCGCAAGCCCAATGGTGATGCTGACGACCGCCGCGCCAAGTCCGATCAGCATCGAGACGCGCCCGCCGTAGAGAATACGCGACAGCACGTCACGGCCATAGCCGTCGGTGCCGAGCAAAAATTGTGCGCTTGCGGGTTTTAGCCGCTGCGCCGGCGCCAGCAGCAGCGGATCGTGTGGCGCAATCCACGGAGCAAAGATGGCGGATGCCACCACCAGCGCAAGGCAGGTCGTGGCGGCGGCGATAATCGGCGTTGACGTCAGAAACCCGAGCCCCGGGCGGAATGGCGTGGTGATCGGAATCGAGGGCTCGGGGAGGGTTTCGATCGCCATCGGTATCTGACCTTAATAGCGGATTCTGGGGTCGAGCAGGGTGTAGGCGACATCGATCAGCAGATTGACGGCGATATAAATGCCCGAGGTCAACAAGATCATCGCCTGGATCACCGGATAGTCGCGCGCGAGCACGGCATCGACGGTGAGGCGTCCGATGCCGGGCAGGTTGAACACGCTTTCGGTGACCACCACCCCGGAGATCAGCAGCGCAAAACCGGTGCCGATCACAGTGATGACCGGCACCGCGGCGTTGCGCAGCGCGTGGCGCAGCAGCACGCCGCTCTCACCGATACCCTTGGCGCGCGCGGTGCGGACGTAATCCTCGCCGAGTACGTCGAGCATCGCCGCACGCGTCATGCGCGCGATCAGCGCGACGTAGATAAAGGCCAGCGCGCAGGTCGGCAGAATGATGCGCTCGAGGAACGGCCCGAAACCCGCCGAGATGCTTCGGAAGCCTTGCACCGGAAGCCAGCGCAAATCGATGGCGAAGACCTGGATCAGCACATAGCCGATCACGAACACCGGCACCGAGAAGCCGACCACCGACAGGCCCATCACAAAGCGGTCGATCCAGGTGCCGTGTTTCCACGCCGCGATGACGCCGAGCGGTACCGCGACGACGATCGCGAGGATGATGGTCGAGACGGCGATTGAGATCGACGGCTCGACCCGCTGGCTGATCATCTTCAACACCGGCACGTTCGAGATCAGCGATACGCCGAGATCGCCATGCAGCAGCTTGCCGATCCAGGTGAAGAACTGGGTATAGAGCGGTTCGTTGAGGCCGAGCGAGGTGCGGATGCGCTCCAGCTGTTCCGGCGAGGCGTTGTCGCCGGCTAGAATGGCGGCCGGATCGCCCGGCGTCAGCCGCAGCAGCAGAAACACGAACAGCGCGACCACGCCCATGACGGGAATGGCGGCCAGGATGCGGCGGAGGAGATAGCCTAGCATCTGCCGCACCCACGGCGTCGTCCCCGTGAAGGCGGGGACCCATACATGTTGGAGCTTCGATGGGGCGTAGTGGCAAACACCTTCTGTAACAACGAAGGTCGGGGGTTATGGGTCCCCGCCTTCGCGGGGACGACGCTGGGAATGGTGCAAATATCCAACATCGCACTCACCTTCAGATGGCTGCCCCAACACAAGTTCAGCAATTCCCGTGCCATGACGCCCCTCACTCCAGCGTCGCCAGCAGTCCCGCCATCAGCCGGCCGCGCTCGGCCAGGCTGTCGACTTCGATATGTTCGTTCAAGGTGTGAGCCCCATCGCCGCGCACGCCGAGACCGTCCAGCGTGGGGATTCCCATCGCGCCGGTGAAATTGCCGTCGGAGCCGCCGCCGGCACTGCCGTGTGAGAGGTCGACGCCCATTTCTTTGGCGACGCTGCGCGCCATTTCATAGAGCGCCATGGTGCCGGCATCGGGTTCCCACACCGGCCGCGTCACGCCGCGCGTCACCGTGAAGGTGACGTCATTTGATGTTCCTGACAGCGCCAGCATCCGCTCGACGCCGCGGTCGAGATCGGCCTGCCGCTTAGCCATGCTCAACGCCTCGCCGCTGCAGGTGGTGGCGACGCAATTGACCCATCGCCCGCCGTGCACGATGCCGACGCTGAAGGTGCAATCCTCTGAGGTCATGGCGTCGATGACGATGATCTGCCGCGCCATCTCGCGGATCGCGGAGCGGCCGGAGGAGAGCGTGGCGCCGGCATGGCTCGGCTTGCCGATGGCTTCGAGGTTGAAGCGCGCGATGGCATAGCGGCCGGTGACGACGCCGTTGTTTGCCCGGCCAGGCTCCGGCACCAGCACATACTTGCTGCGTGCGGCTTCGGCTTCGATGATATCGCGGGTCGAGGGCGTGCCGACTTCCTCGTCAGGCGTGAACAGTACCGTGATCGGCAGCGGCGTCGTGAACGAGGCGCGCGCCAGTTGCCGGATCGCTTCCAGGGCGAGGTAATTGCCGCCCTTCATGTCGAAGATGCCGGGGCCGAAGCATTTGTTGCCGTCGCGCCGCCAGGTGAGCTTCTCCAGCGTGCCGACGGGATGCACGGTATCGAGATGGCCGGCGATCAGGATGCCCGGCTCGCCCTGTCTGGGATGGGGGAAGCGTGCACGGACGCAGCCGCCGAAACCTTGCCGCCCGGCAATGTGCTCGATGGTCGCACCCATGATCGCCATCTCGCGCGCGGCCAGATCGAGCATGCGGCCCACTGCACCTGCATCCCAGGTCGGGCTTTCGCATTCCACCCACGCGCGCAGTCCTTGCAGCATAGCCTCGGAATCGAACGGAAGATTGGCAGGGTTCATGGGCGTCTCTCGTGATTACCTCGTCCTTTGGTAGGTGAAACCCGCCGCCGGCGCCAGCGCCGGACCGCCGCTGGCGAACGCAATTGACGTATGGCACGCTTGATGCAAGTCTCAAATCGACAAGAAAACCATGACGTTAAGTGGCCGAAATCGGCGCGGCCTGCATCATGAATCATCGGCGGTGACCAATTTCAGCTCAGGAGAGATCAATGTTTCACACCCCGCATTGGCTGCGTACAACGGTTGCGTCCATGTTGCCGGGAATCGCGCTCGCCGCGATGTTGGCAACGCACGCTCCGGCTGCCGGCACCAAAACCATCACCGCGGTGATGCATTCCGATTTGCGGGTGACCGACCCGATCATTACCACCGCCTATATCAGCCGCGATCATGGCTACATGGTCTATGACACTTTGCTGGCCATGGATTCCAGTTTCAGGATCCAGCCGCAGATGGCGGACTGGAACGTTTCCGACGACAAGCTGACCTATACCTTCACCCTGCGCGATGGCCTGAAGTGGCATGACGGCGCGCCGGTCACGGCGGAGGATTGCGTCGCCTCGCTGCAGCGCTGGGGCAAGCGCGACGGCATGGGACAGAAGCTGATGAATTTTGTCGCCAGCATCGACGCATCAGACCCCAGGACCATCACGCTCAAATTGAAGGAGCCCTACGGCCTGGTGCTGGAGTCGATCGGCAAGCCGTCCTCGGTGGTACCGTTCATGATGCCGAAGCGCATCGCGGAGACGCCGGCCGACAAGGCCATCGCCGAACAGATCGGCTCCGGTCCGTTCAAATTCGTCGCTGCCGAATTCCAGCCCGGCGTCAAGGCGGTCTATGAGAAGAACAAGGACTACGTGCCGCGTAAGGAGCCGCCCAGCTGGGCTTCGGGCGGCAAGGTCGTCAAGGTCGATCGCGTCGAATGGATCACCATGGCCGATGCGCAGACCGCGGTGAACGCGCTGCAATCCGGCGATATCGATTTCATGGAGAATCCGTCGTGGGACATCTTGCCGGTGCTGGCGGGCAACAAGGACCTGAAGGTGGAGGCCCTCGACAAGCTTGGCTTCCAAACCGTGGGACGGATGAATTTCCTGTACCCGCCATTCGATGACCTCAAGGTTCGCCGCGCCGCGTTCATGGCGATGAACCAGAAGGATGTTCTCGATGCGCTGGTCGGCAACCCGCAATATTACAAGCTGTGTGGCGCGATCTTCATGTGCGACACCCCGCTTGCTACCGACGTCGGCTCCGAATCGTTGCTCAAAAAGAGCGGTATGGCGGAGGCGAAGAAGCTGCTGGCCGAATCCGGCTATGACGGCACTCCGGTGGTGATCATGGCGCCCGGCGATGTGATCACGCTGAAGGCGCAACCGATCGTAGCTGCCCAATTGCTGCGCGAGGCCGGCTTCAAGGTCGACGTACAGGCCACCGACTGGCAGACCGTGGTCACCCGCCGCGCCAGCCAGAAACCGCCGAAGGAGGGTGGCTGGAACATGTTTTTCACCAATTGGGCGGCTGCCGACGTGGTCAACCCGGTTGCAAGCCTGCCGGTCAGTGGAAAAGGCAAGAACGGCGGCTGGTTCGGCTGGCCGGAGGACGCCAAGCTGGAGGCGATGCGCGACGCCTATGCGCGGTCAAGTTCGCCGGACGAACAAAAGAAAATCGCCGCCGACCTGCAGGCGCGCGTCTACGAGCAGGTGATCTACATTCCGCTTGGGCAGTACATGGCGCCCAGCGCGTGGCGGAAATCGCTCACCGGCGTGCTCGACGGTCCGGCGACGCCGGTGTTCTGGAACATCGACAAGTCGGAATGAACGTCAGCAGTGACCGCTTCGAGGCGACTCAAGCCCGTCGTTAAAAACCGGCGGCCCGCTTTGTGGCGATGGCCGAGGGGATAAACGGGGACTCCTGAGCTCGGTCGGCTCGGTTTCCACGCGGTCATCGCTATGCTGATCGGCCATGTCGTCTGCTCCGTTTTGCTGCAGTACAACATCGGTCAGGAGCGGAAGTTCCGCCTGCCCGGGCAAGGTAACCGGGGCGCCTTTGATGCAGGTCGGTCCGGACCCGACGCGGTCGTACTCCCCAATCGGCCGGAACCATAAACCGGTTTCCACCGCCCCTTGAAACACGGTAAGCATCCCGAACCAAAGCGGACGTGGCGGAACTGGTAGACGCAAGGGACTTAAAATCCCTCGATGGCAACGTCGTGTGGGTTCGAGTCCCACCGCCCGCACCAGTGGCATCGGCACGCGTGCGATGGGAGGCGTGCCTGCGCCGGCCGGCTTGACGACGCTGCGCAGCTCTACACGTGCTGGCCGCCATTGATATGGATTTCCGAGCCGGTGATATAGGCCGCCTGATCGGAGCACAGAAAGAACAGCAGGTCCGCCACCTCATGCGGCTGCCCCAGCCGCTTCAGCGGGATCTCGCGCTGCACGATGGCATCCGTGCCCGGCGACAGGATCGACGTCTCGATCTCGCCCGGGGCCACGGCGTTGACGCGCACGCCGGAATTGCCGAAATCATGCGCAAGCTCGCGGGTCAGCGCGACCAGCGCGGCCTTGGAGGCGGCGTAAGCGGAGCCTGCGAAGGGATGAACGCGGCTGCCGGCGATGGAGGTGATGTTGATCACCGTGCCGCGCGCGGCGATCAGTTCGCTGCGCAGCGCCTGCGCCAGCAGCGCGATCGAAAAAAAGTTGACGTTGAACACCGACAGCCAGGTCTTGTAGCTGGTCTGCAGGCTGCCCATGCGCTTGCCGTCCTCGGCCTTGGGCGAAACCGCGGCATTGTTGATCAGCGCGTCCAGATAGCCCTCGGTCTTGTCCTTGAGGATGGTGGCGATGTCCTCGACCGAACTGATGTCCTGCAGATCGAGCTGCACGTGATTTTCCGCGCCGCCTTCCCATGGGCAGCGCTCGTCGAACGGATGCCGCGATACGGTGAGCACGCGCCACCCTTCGGCGCTGAATTTCTTCACCGCCGCGTGGCCGATGCCGCGGCTGGCGCCGGTAAGAAGCAGGGTTCTGCGGCGCCCTAGCATCTCAAAAACCTTCCCGGGCGATATCAAACGCGAAATAGGACAGAATCAGGTCGGCGCCCGCCCGTTTGATCGCGCCCAGCGTCTCGCGCACCGCGCGCTTCTCGTCGAGCGCGCCGGCCTGCGCCGCGAATTTGATCATCGCGTATTCGCCGCTGACCTGATAGGCGGCCAGCGGCAGCAGCGAGGCGGCCCTGACCTGTGCGATGATGTCGAGATAGGCCAGCGCGGGCTTGACCATCAAGGTATCGGCCCCTTCGGCTTCGTCGAACAGCGATTCCCGCAGCGCCTCGCGGGCGTTGAACGGGTTCATCTGGTAGGCCTTGCGGTCGCCTTTCAGATCGCAGCCGGCGGCATCGCGAAATGGCCCGTAGAAGCAGGAGGCGAACTTGCTGGAATAGGCCATGATCGGCGTGTCGACGAACGCCGCATCGTCAAGGGCCTGCCGGATGGCGGCGACCTGGCCGTCCATCATGGCGGACGGGGCTATCATGTCCGCACCCGCCGCAGCCGCATTGACGGCCTGCCGGCCGATATTCTGCAGCGTCTGGTCGTTATGAACATGATCACCGACGATCACGCCGCAGTGGCCATGCTCGGTGTATTCGCAAAAGCAGGTGTCCGAGATGATCACCATTTCGGGGACCGCCTGCTTGGCGCTGCGGATCATCCGCGCCAGCAAGCCGTCCGGATTCCAGGTTTCGGAGCCAAGCTCGTCCTTATGATGCGAAATTCCGAACAGCATGACGGCGCGGATTCCGGCGCGGTAAAATTTCTCGATTTCCCGTGCCAGCATTTTTTCCGGAATGCGGCTGACGCCGGGCATGCTTTCGATCGAACCGAAATCGTCGACGTCCTCTTCCACAAAAATCGGATAGATCAGGTCGTTGATGCCAACCGTGGTCTCCTGCAGCAGGTTGCGAATTTGCGGCGAACTGCGCAGCCGGCGCAGCCGCACATGGGGAAAGCTGCCCGACGATTCCGCTACGCTGCCGGGCATCCCTGCCTTCATCAACATCTGCATTTCCTCATGAAAGCGTTGGCATGATCGACCCGTGCGGCATCGGGTAGGGTCGCATTAATGGGCTGTTTTCAGGCTTTTTTCATTGTAGGTTCTACGGAGGTTCTTTTCAAGGAAGAATGCCAGGCAGGTGTCCGCGGGTTCCTTGCTCGGCCTCAATCCGGCCACCGGCCGGTGCTTTACGCAACGTCAATATTGCCTGGCTAGAAGAGTTCTATGATCGACCGCTGTCATGACCCGAAGCTGACGTCGCGCGTAAGCGCGGCGGTAATGCTGCTCGTGCTTGGCGCGGGTCTTAGCGGGGGTCTTAGCGGCTGTGCCGATGTCGGAGACAGTTTTGCGTCGGCTGCGTTCGTCGACCCTGCGAAATACGAGACGTTCGATTGCAAGCAGCTGGAAGCGGAGCGCAAGACGCTAGCCGTGCGCACCGCGGAACTGCAAGGGCTGATCGCGAAGGCCGATACGGGGGTGGGCGGCTCCGTCATCGGCGAACTGGCATACCGCAACGACTACATCTCGGCGCGCGCGTCGTCCAAGCTTGCCGATGAGATGTGGCAACGTAACAAATGCGTCGCCACTTTGCCCGCCGCGCCGACGCCGGTACTCGCTCCAGCGCCTTCGGCACAGGGGAAGGGCCGGGGTTCGACCAGATCGGGAAGCGCCGTCCATTAGCGCCGATTAAGCCGCAAGCCAGGTTTGCGCAGGGCGATCGGGTCGCGGTTATGCCCGCCAGTTGTAAATCCAGTCCTGACGCGCCAGCATGCGCCGGGCGCCGATCGTCTGGATGAAAAGATCGCGCGCCAGCGCTGCCGCGCCGCTCAGGTGATAAATCTTGCCGTTTTGCCGCGCGGCGCGCGCCACCCGCGCCACCCGCGCGCGGCGCAGGCCGGCGTAGCGTTGCAGGGCCGATGCAATTGCCGCCGCATTCTCGATGCCTTCCAGGCATTTCGCCAGCACCGCGGCATCCTCGATCGCCATTCCAGCGCCTTGCGCGGCAAATGGGAGCATGGCGTGTGCGGCATCGCCCAGCAGCGTCACGGCGCCGCTGCTCCATGCGCTGCCGGCGGGAACGGTGAACAGCGCCCATTTCCGCCAGCCATCGACGGCGCCGATCGTCATGCGCGCCGGCGCCGGCCACTGCTGTGGCGTAAACTGGCTCTTGATCTCCATCGTCTCGCCGCACGCGCTCCAGCCCGGCCTGCTCCAGCGCCCCGGCAGGATCGCGACGACGTTGATCTGACGTCCGCTGGAGATCGGATAAGCCACCAGATGCGCGTTCGATCCCATCCAGAGCTGGACGCGCTTTGACGCATATTCGCGCGGCAACTGCGTGGCCTCGACGGTGCCGCGCCAGGCGATCAGCCCGGAAAATTGCGGCTGCGTTCGCGGAAACATCCGATGCCGCACCGCGGACCACACGCCGTCGGCGCCGATCAGCGCCAATGCCTGTTCCTGCTGGCGCGTCATCCCGCTGCGTTGGACGACGGTCAGGCCGTCGGCATCGGTTGCGACGTCTTCGAACTGGCAGCCCAGTCGCAGTTCGATATCGGGATTGTCGTTGACGCGGGCCTGCAGCGCCGATTGCAGGTCGGCGCGATGCACCACCCAGTAGGGAGCGCCGGCGCGGCAGGCGGCATCGCCGAGCGGCAGGCGCGCGATTTCGCCCCCGCTCCGCGCGCTCATGATGCCGATGGCCTCCGGGGTGACCGCGCGCGAACCGAGCCGATCCTGAAGCCCGAGTTCGATCAGGATGTGGCTGGCATTGGGTGATAGTTGCAGGCCGGCGCCGGCTTCCTCGAGCCGCTCGGCCTTTTCGAGAATGACGACGCGAAATCCCTTTGCGGCGAGCGCAAGCGCTGCCGTCAGCCCCCCGATCCCGGCACCAGCGACGACGACGGTGCGAGAGGCAGTCACGTCCAGATTATGCGACCTTGTCCTTCAGCACGCATTCCGGCGGCCGGGCTTCGCCCGCGCCAAGATCGGCCGCGTAGCGATATAGCGTGGAGCAATAGGGGCAGATGATCTCGCTGTCGTTGCCGAGGTCGAGGAAAACGTGGGGGTGATCGAATGGCGGATTGGCGCCCACGCACATGAACTCGTGCGAGCCGATCTCAATGACCGTAACACCGACGTCATTGTGGAAGTGCGGAACGACGTGATCGGCCATCTTGTTCACCCCTGCTCGCAATGGACACCCAGATTAGCGCCGTCAGGACGCTATCATACTGGCCGCCCGAACATGTTTCCCAGCAGGCGCCGTTTGCCCATACAAATTCGACACAATCTTGTCGTCTGGGAGAAGCCCTTCTTTCGTCGGGGCCGTTGTGTCTTAAAAACGGCACCCCATCTCAAGGAAAGCTAAAATATCCGGATTTTCGGCATGTGGGTGCGGATCGGGGCGGCATTGACAGGCTTGGCGGGGTGCGCGGTGGCGTGCGCGCTCCTATGGCCGCATGCCCGCGACGCCGGCGCCATCCTTGCCGCGCAGGACGACCCGGCGGAATTGTCCGATATCCAGCTCAGTTCTGCTCTGCAAAATAAGCCTGATTCGGTTGCGCAAAACGTCGAGGCGGCGCTGGCGGCCAACGATGCCGATCTGGCGAACAGCTTTGTCGAACTCGCCGTCGCAAAGAACATTCCGCTTCCCGAAGATATGGTCCGGCGGGTGGCGGAAGCGGTTGCAGAGGAAAATTCCACGTCGCATTTTGTCAAGCGCTTCGCCGCCGGTCTCGTCACCGGCAGCGCCGACGATGTCGGGAGTCTGTCAGGTACGGTTGCCGGCGATCTTTTCGTGTTCGGCGATATCCGCGACGTCGTGCGCGAGGGCAAGCACCTTGCCATGGGCGAAGATACCGACCACCTGATATTGGGTCTTGCCACGGCCGGACTTGCGATAACGGCGGCGACTTATGTTTCCTTTGGCGGCGCGGTGCCGGTTCGTGCGGGCCTGACGCTGGTGAAGGATGCGCGCAAAGCCGGGCGGCTGGGCGAGGGCTTGACGCGGTGGGCCGGCCGCTCCGCCCGTGAGATCGTCGATGCACCAATGCTGCAGAATGCGGTCGCGACCGCCTCGGTAACCCGGCCGGGCCAAACCATCGACGCGATCAAGGCCGCCTTCCGCACCGAGAAAGCCGGTGGACTGGTGCGGCTCGCCAAGGACGTCGGCCGCGTCGGCGAGAAGGCCGGCACCAAAGGCGCGCTCGATACGTTGCGAATCGCCGAAGGCCCGAAGGACGTCGCGCGCGCAGCCAGGCTTGCCGAGTCCAAGGGCGGTCAGACCCGCGCGATCATGAAAATGCTGGGCCGCGGCGCCTTGCTGCTGGCCGCCGGCGCGTTCGATCTGACGCTGTGGGTATTTTGGGCGCTGCTGGCGCTGGTCGGATTTCTGTCGTCGATCAAGGCGACTGCCGAACGCCTGACCGTGGCATGGCTGTCGCGCAGGAAGGCGAAGCGCGCGCGCAGGCAAGCGGCGCCTTCAATCCAGCCTGCTCTGGCCGTCGCCGTCGCGCGCGGATAAAGTACGTCGGCTCTCCCGGGGTCGCTTATTGTTCTCCCAAACACGGATCTGTCGATGCCGAGCTTTCATCACGGCGCTGTTGAAATTGCCTATCTCGATGAAGGCGAGGGCGATCCGATCGTTTTGGTGCACGGCTTTGCGTCGAGCAAGGGCGTGAACTGGGTGTATCCGGCCTGGGTGTCGGAATTAAAAAAGAACGGCCGCCGCGTCATCGCCCTCGACCTTCGCGGCCATGGTCACTCCGGTAAGCTTTATGATCTTGAGCAATACAGCATCGAGATCATGGCCGCCGACACGCTCGCGCTGATGGATCACCTGAAGACCGCGCGCGCGGACATGATGGGCTATTCGATGGGCGGTCGGATTACGGCTTATGTCGCGCGTTATCAGCCCGAGCGTCTGCGCTCGGCGATCTTGGGCGGTATCGGTATCGGCCTGGTCGAAGGCGGCGGCCCCGGCAGGACTGTCGCCGAAGCGCTGGAAGCGCCGTCGCTGGATGACGTCACCGACCCGGTGGGACGAACGTTCCGTGCTTTCGCCGACCAGACCCGCTCCGACCGCCGGGCGCTGGCCGCCTGCCTGCGCGGGTCGCGGCGGCTGATGACCGAGAAGGAAGCATCTGAAATCACCGTTCCAGTGCTGATCGCGGTTGGAACGACCGACGAAATCGCGGGCTCGGCCGATGCGCTCGGCAAAATCATTCCCGGCTCGCAGGTGCTCAACATTCCGAACCGCGATCATATGCGGGCGGTGGGCGACAAGGTCTACAAGGCGGGGGTGCTTGAATTCTTGTCCCGTCGCCCGTGATTTGGCTGCACAGAATGGCTTGATTTGCCCGCAATCCCGACCAATTCTTAACCAGATGCACGGCAGGACAGCCGCCCGCCTGTCGTGCTACAATGCGGGGATGAGACACCCAACGTGTGAGAGCAGCATCATGGCCATTCATCAGATCAATCCGCAGAACGCGAAGCTGACGGCGCTCGATCCGATCTGGAATCGCATCCGCACCGAAGCGGAAGATATCGTCCGCCGCGAGCCGGAATTGGCGTCTTTCATCTATTCAACCGTGCTGCATCACGATCGCCTGGAGGATTCGGTGGTCCACCGCATCGCCGCGCGGCTCGATCATTCGGCGCTGTCCGGCGATCTGATCCGACAGACCTATGACGAGGCCTTGCGCGACGAGCCCGACCTTGGCAATGCTTTCCGCGCCGACCTTGTGGCGGTGTTCGATCGCGATCCCGCGACCTCGCGCTTCATCGATCCCTTACTCTACTTCAAGGGTTTCCACGCCATCCAAACCCATCGCCTCGCGCACTGGCTGCACAGAAGAGGCCGCAAGGATTTCGCCTATTATCTGCAGAGCCGCTCATCGGCGGTGTTCCAGACCGACATCAATCCCAACGCCAGGATCGGCCGCGGCATTTTCCTCGACCACGCCACCGGGCTTGTCGTCGGCGAGACTGCGGTAATCGATGACGACGTTTCGATTCTGCATGGCGTCACGCTCGGCGGCACCGGCAAGGAGAACGAGGACCGCCATCCTAAAATCCGCAGCGGCGTGATGATCGGCGCGGGAGCGAAGGTTCTCGGCAATATCGAGGTCGGCCACTGCGCGCGGATCGCGGCGGGCTCGGTGGTGGTGAAGCCGGTACCGCATAATGTCACCGTGGCTGGGGTTCCCGCGAAGATCGTCGGCGAAGCCGGCTGCGCCGAGCCGTCGCGAACCATGGACCAGATGATCAGCGCCATCGGGCTTTGATTTCAGGCTCATTAACCAGGCGCGCGGTGGTTCAAACGTCTAGCCGCGCGCGTCAATTCGCATTAAAGCTTCAGCGAACCTCTGTAGTATTGGAGACTCCCGTGGACGTTCAGGAAGTCAGAAAACTCGATGCCTATCTCAAGCGCCTGTTCGGCAACCAGAAGATTCGCGTAGTGCCGCGGCCGAAGAAGGACGATTCAGCCGAGGTCTATATCGGCGAGGAATTCATCGGCGTGCTGTTCGTCGATGACGAGGACGAAGACCGCTCATTTCAGTTCCAGATGGCGATTCTGGAGGAGGATCTGGTCGATCAGGGGTGATCTGTAGGGAAGTCCATGAATTTTACGGAAGCAGATCGATATTATCAGCAATATAAGAGCTGCCGAGTGGTTGCTGATGTAGCGTCCGACGACGTAATGTATAACAGCGGCCAGGACTGGTATTTTTATGTTGGTGAGAGCGCTATCAACGCCGTTCTCTCGGCGCTCACACTTTCAAGGCTGAGCGCGGTCAAGTCTGTTCTCGACCTTCCTTGCGGACACGGCCGGGTGGCGCGGCACCTTCGCGCCGCGTTTCCCAATGCGGAACTGGCCGTCTGCGATATCGACCCGGCGGGTGTCAACTTCTGCGCCGACAAATTTTACGGGCGCCCAATACTGTCAGCGCCGGACTTGACCAGCGTCACGCTCGGGGGACCGTTTGATCTGATTTGGATCGGGTCGTTATTTACTCACGTGAATCGAGATCGAGCGGAACGCTGGCTGCGCTATTTATGCGAGCACCTGGGCAAAGACGGTGTGCTGCTGGCAAGCTTTCACGGATCGTTTGCCCGTGACGTGCACCTCCGGCACTATCCGATGATCGGCGCGGACGCATGGATGAGGATTGAACAGCAGTGCGAAAGCACGGGTTACGGCTATGAAGCCTATCCTTCCCAGGATTACGGGATTTCTTTCAGCCGCGCAGGGACGATACTCGATATGGCTTGCGCCATTCCGGGTACCCGGATTCTGGGTTACACGGAGCGAGGCTGGGCGGAGCACCATGACGTTCTCACGATAGCAAAAACCGATCGCGCGCAAGATTGGATAAACGCAGCCAATAGATATCCGTCGGACTGAAGCGGCGCTGTTTTCGTCAGGCGGATGGTGGGACGCCGAAAACGTTGCGATCGCTTGTCGAAGCGACTGCGATCTACACCCGCGGTCCGCGCAACTGCGCCGTCAATTTGTCCATCGCGCCCGCGACGTCCCTCCATTGCGAAAGCCAGCTTCTCGGAAAACGGAACGTCAGGTCTGCGCCGTCGATGCGGCGTTCGCTGAGGCACATGCCGGGCGTGGCGGCGTCGCGCGTGCAGCGCGCGACCATGGCCGGTGTGTTGGCAAGGAAAAGATCTTCGTTGCCGTAGGGCGAGCCGTCGCGGAAGGCGCGTTGGATCAGGCCGTCTCCTCCCTGCGGGAGGACGTTCTCGAGATAACGCGGATAGATGGTGCGAACGCGGATGTCGGGCGCCAGCTCGTCGTGATGCGCCGAGATCGACAGGAAGATCCGGTCGATCGGCGGCACGACATCTTCCGCCGCCTCGGCGCTGGTATGTTTGGCTGCAGCCGGCGCGTCCAGCGACGGATAGACAAAGGAAAGATCGACCCGCTCCTGCGGTCCGGAATGGCGCTGAACCTTCCTGCGGAAGGCCTGGGTCGGCACATTGAACAGCGTTGCCCCGACGCTGACCGGCAAGCGCATCGCGTCGCCGGACTTGCCCGCCTCCCAGGTCGGCCACAGCAGATAGGCTACTAGTGCCATGCCTGCGACGGCGGCGATCGTGCCTCCCAGCATGACCGGCACCAGATGGCCCCGATGCCGCCGGCGCCAGCGCCGCGTATTGGTTTGAACTGACGAAAGCAGGGTCATGGCGGCGGGGAATTCCTGAAAGGCATCGGCCGAATCAGTCCCGAATATGCCACGCACCGGGACACTTCCGAATGATTTCACGCCGATGGGCCGGCCGGTTCCAACGGCGTTAACCTCCTCTTAAGGATGTTGTGGCGGAGCGCGCCGCATTTTGCCAAGGTCCGCGGGTTGCCGGCGTACTGTGTGAGACCCCCGATGTCGCCCGATTCTTTGAATTCGCTGTTGTCGTTATGCATCGGCTTTGCCCTGGCCGGCGCACTTGCCAGCGGATATCAGGCCTTTCTGCAGCGTCCTGCCGGTTTCGGCCTGTTGCATGAAGGGGTCGCGCCGACCACGTTTGCGGCGGTGCCGTTCCTGGTGTTCGCGGCGCCCTTCATCATCATGCGCAATACATTGCGCCGGGCGCGGCTCGAGCGCCGCCGTTTTGAATTCGTGATGATGGCCACGGTGCTGTCCGGGTTCTGGAGCCTGATGTCCGGAACCTTTGTGGTGATGACATTGCGGGCGGCGGGATTGCTGGCCTGAGAGCTATCAACTATCAGTGTCTTTGAAATAAGGACATTGACATGGCCATTTACGAACTCGACGGGCAGGGCCCCGAACTTCCCGCCGACGGAAATTATTTCATCGCCGAAACCGCGACGGTGATCGGCAAGGTGCGCCTGAAGAGTTCGGCGAGCGTCTGGTTTGGCGCGGTACTGCGGGGTGACAACGAGTGGATCGAGATCGGCGAAAACGCCAACGTGCAGGACAATTCAACCTGTCACACTGACCTGGGCTTCCCGCTGACCATCGGAAAAAATTGCACCATCGGCCATAACGTCATTCTGCACGGCTGCACCATCGAGGACGGCGCGCTGATCGGGATGGGGTCGATTGTGATGAATGGCGCGCGGATCGGCCGCAACAGTATCGTCGGTGCCGGTTCGGTGATCACCGAGGGAAAACAGTTTGCCGACCATTCGCTGATCTTGGGGGCGCCGGCACGCGTAATACGCGCCCTGGAGCCAGCGCAGGTGGCGGCGATGGGTAGCGCCGCGAAATTTTACGTAGCCAACGGCCCGCGTTTCGAAACAGGCCTGAAAAAGATCGGCTGAACCGAAGACGACCTGCTAGTTCCCTTCGGCTTCGTTCGCCTCGGCCTCGCTGGCCACTCTTTCATGTCCCGCGCTCCAAAGCCCATGCTCGTCGGTCCCGTCCTGATAAGGATTGGCTTCGGCCGGAATGTTGTCGCGCGCCGCGCGCTGGCCTTCTTCAAACGGATCGGGGTCGGCTGTCATGGTTGGTTCCTCGATCGGCGGGATGCGATTTCAATCTCGATGCCGCGCCATTACCAAGTCTGACATTCAATTGCAGCGCGCCGGGTTTGTTCCGCTCCAGACCCGTCCAGTGCGCGATCTTGCCGCAAAGATGAACGCCGCCAGCAGCCGCCAGGGCGGAATATTCCGTCGAGGCGAAGCGGAAATCAGAAAAAATTTATCGGCCGACGCGTCATCAATTTACGCTGAAGTGCAACAAACACTCGCGAAACGAGTCATAATCCTTGGGTGCGACACCTTGTACGGAGGATGGTCATGTTGCGGAAAACAGTTCTGGCACTATTGGCGGCCGTGACGGTCACGGCCTTCGGAACTTCAACCTTGACCATCCGCGTCAC
>NZ_CAXUNQ010000020.1:0-11046 GCF_964252615.1 uncultured Bradyrhizobium sp. | reverse complement strand
GGGCTTGGCGACCGCCCCGGAAGCGTCGGCGCGGGGTGGCTTCGGCGGTGGTGGCTTCCATGGCGGCGGATGGCGGCGGCCGGGGTTGATCGGCGTCGGACTCGGCCTCGGCCTAGCCGGAGCCTATGCGAGCTACGGCTATCCTTATGGATACGGCTACGATCCCTACTACGCCAGCTACTACGGCGACGGATATGGTTACGACGGCGGTTGCTATCTCGTCCGGCAGCGCGTGTGGACCGGCTATGGCTGGGGCATTCGTCGGGTTCAGGTCTGCAACTGACCTCGCCCTAAAACAAGTGACCTCAGCGCGATCCGTTGAGGTCATGCCTTGTCATTCAGCGTCTCGGCTTTGATATGGAGATGGTAAAATGCTGATGACTCTCACTCTTCCGGATTTGACATGGCTGTTTCTGGCCGTGGTGATTTCCCTGCTATCCGCGGCGGTCTGGGCGTTCTGGGAAGTCGAGCAGAGAAACCGCCTTCAGAACGGCGATCGCTTGGGATCGTGGTACTCGTAAATAAGGTCGGGCGCGGACACCGCGGCCAAGCACCCTTGAGCACACTTGAGCACACTTGAGCACGTGGGTTCTAATGTGCGGCGTGTTCCTCAGCCTGGCGGTCTGTGCGGCAGAAGCGATGGGTAGCCGTCGCATCGGCTAGTTGGGTTAACGTCACGCCGATCGCCGATCGGCAACGTAATTTCGCGGCCAGGTGCCGCGCTTGACGGAGTAGGCGATGGAACACTTAAAGGTTTGAAATTATTGGTACAAAGAGCAAGGCCGCTGGCGGAGTATGACGCCGAGCGGCCTTGCAGTGCCCCGGACATTAAATCGGCTCGCGCCGTCCGGTAAGTTGCATTCTGCACCGAACTCGCGCGATTAAATGTGAACTGGTTCACATTTGCCGAAAAACTTGCAGGCTCGTGCCGGTCGACCACCAGCCACGACCATTGCATCAGCAGTAGCCATGGAAGCCGCATGCATAAGGCAGGCGGGCGAAGTTATAATCGAGCGACCTGCCGTAATACGGACTGTAAAAGTAAGAATTGGGCTTGCCGTAATAACCGGCGACGAGCGGTGGGATATGCACCGGCGGCGCGTACACCGTGGTGTAGCCGTAGTCCCGATTAGCCAGAGCCTCGGCGAGGGGCCGGTCCGCGAAAACCGCCCCCAGCCGGCTTTGAGCGGGCAGATCGGCGGCATCCGCAGCCATCGCGCCGATTGCGATGGCGAAAACGGACAGCGTTATCCTGCGCAACATTCCTGACCTCCGTTGATTCGGGAATCCTATCGCAGGGCCGTTAGGAACTGTTAACGACGCTGCATCGCAGCGCCGCTCAGTTGAAAAAGTTGCGGCCAGCCTTGGGGGAGACTGGCCGCGCGCGATCCGGTCTGGGACGGGGAGGGGTGGGGATGTGACCGGGTCGCGGGTCTCCTTGTTCTGCTCGTGCTCAGCGGTCGCGGGCGCTGGCGGTGGCAACCGCGGGACGGCTGTCGCCCAGCGCGACCCAGACGTTGGGGTCGCCTTGCGATTGACGCTTCACGAAGCGATAGCCGGTCTCGGTCCAGGCCACGACGCTTTCGTTCTGGTTGTCGAGGATGAATTCGCCCTTATCGCTTTTCACGGTCAGCACGGCATGGCCTTCGCCCTTCTTGTCGCGTACCACCGTGACCAGCAGCGCCTCGCGCGGCCATCCTGCATCAATCAGCATCTTGCGCTTCAACAGCACGTAGTCCTCGCAGTCGCCGTAGCCGTCCGTCGGCAACGACCATTTCTCGATCACGCCCCAATGATCCATGTCGGTCATCGGCTTGATGGTTTCGTTGACCCAGCGGTTGACCCGCAGCAGGTCTTTCCACGCGGTCTGCGTCATCACGATATCGCGCGGCTGCGTCGCGCCGCCGCGGCAATCACCTGGATTGTCGGCGCAGAATTCGACCCAGCCGATCGGCGAACGCGTGTTGTCGCCAAGACTCGCATAAAGGCTCGCATATTGAACTCGCTCGTCTCCGGCTTGCGCCGGCGCAGTCATTCCCAACAGGATGGCAGCAAACACCAATCCTATCCCCTGTCCCCTGGTACCAAACATTGTGGCCCCCGTTTCTTGTTGGGACCATGTTTCGCACAAAGGTTTTGCGGCGCGGCTAAGTTGGGCAAGTACAATTGAATTGAATACTGTTCAATACTTAGGTATGTTTGATATATACTTTAATCGAATTTGACTAAAATTTGAAATGACTGCAATTGATTCAAATTTTATGCATTGCAGTGCGCTCCCAGTGAAACCTGCATCTTGCGTGGTAAGGCAAGGAAGACGTGGATGGCCGGGACAAGCCCGGCCATCCCGCGAGCTGGAGCTGCGCCGCCGAGGGAAGTCGTCATGCCCGGCCTTGTGCCGTGCAGCGCAGATTTGCAGCGCTCAACGGCGCCGCGGGTGCTCCCGGCACGCCGACAACGTTGGAGAAAGCCCGCTGCAGCGGAAGCCGCCGTCACGTCCTGGAAAAATGCAGAATCGGCGTGCGGCCGTTACCGGGCGGTGACGCTGTCTTCCAGCGTCTCGGCCAGCTGCTCGTGGACGAATTCGAGGGCAAAGCCTTCCTCGAGGTTTCGCACCACGCGGGCCTGCACCTTGCCGAGTGAAACCAGCGATTTCAGCGGCGGGCGGTTTTCCGCGGCGATGGCTGCGCCGGACAGCGACATGTCGATGATCCGGCAGGTCATCCTGCTGCCGTCCTCGAGCGTGAGCACGGAAATCGGATTGCGCGGTACGATACGATCGTGGCGGCGGTCTTCCGGTAAATTCAAAATGTCGCGGTTGGCAAGCCAGGTGAGCTGCGCCGCAAGCTTGTCGCGTTTGCGCGCGGTGGCGCCGACACTCATGGCAAAGCCGTTGTCGATGATGCGGGTGATCTTGCCTTCGACCCGGCCGATATGATCGAGATAAGCGATCACGCGGTCGCCGACATTGCCGATCCCGGGCGCCAGCAGCGCCAGCCCGCCGGGCGACATATTGATGATCTGGCACGGAAATTCACGCCGGTCCGGCAGCATATAGCGGCCGAGCAGGTGAACCTTGACGCGCTGAAAGCGCCGCCGCTCTTCAGCGGCCGGAAGGATCGATTTTTTGTGCGCCAACGCCATCTTCGCTACCCGACAACCGGCTGATAGGTGTCATTCGACCCTACGGCGCGCAGGGTTAACGATGTATTACGGCGGATGCCTGCGTGGGCTGCAATCGTCTTGCGCCTGCCGCACCGCCGCCTGCAGGCGATTGAAGCCCCAGAGGATGGGCGGACAGGCCAGAAGCGTCGCGGCGCCGAAGTCCAACGCTGCCCCGGCGCTGCCGGCCCATTTGGCGCAGGCGCCGCCGAGCGCCGGTCCGAGCATCATGCCCGCATAATAGACCGTGAAGAAAAAGCCCATGCCGATCGCCCTCGTCGCAGGTTGCAGCACACGCGCCGGCAGGCTCATGATCGAACCCGCCGGAAGGCCGCAGACCAAGCCAAGTGCAACGGTGATGGCAATCACCGCGCCACTGCGCGACAGCAGGATCATCAGCGTCGCGAACACCATGCAGCCTGCACCGATGATGAGTCCGGGACGTCCGACGCGATCGGCAAGAAAGCCGCCCGACGCCACTGAGATCACCGTGAGCCACAGCACAATGCTGATCGCCGGCCCTGCCGCCGTGATCGACCAACCGCGCTCGACCAGCATCGACGGTCCGAAGCTGAAGATCATTGCAAAGCCGATGTTGTAGAGGCCCCAGATCGCTGCCGCGGCGATCAGCGCGATAATGGACGTACGATCGAGGCGCCCGGTTGCGCCGCCCCAGGTCACGGAACTCGCCGGCGGCTGGTACAGCGCGGCGAGCAGCACCATCCCGCATCCGATCAGCGCGGCGACGACAAGATATACCGCGCTCACGCCATGGGCCGTGCCAATCGCCGGGAGCGTCAGCAGCGAGATTGCGACACCGGCCGGCCAGGAATTGACGAAGATCGCCATTGCGGTCGCGATCTCGCGTCCGGCGAACCAGTCGGTCACCATCTTGGTCATCTGCACGTTGAGCATCACGCCGCCGGCGCCGGCGACCAGCCTTCCAGCGATCTGAGTGCTCCAGGATGACGAGAGCGCCATCGCAAGTGCGCCGGCCAGCATCGACAGCAGCGCTGTAAGAACCGTGGCCTTGTCGCCGAATTTCCGTCCGATCGCGCCCCCGGGCAATGCCAGCGCCACGCCCGGCGTAAAATACAGCCCGATCAACAGCCCGATGTCGGCAAGGCTGACGCCGAAATCGCGTTCCAGCAGCGGCGCGACCGCCGCGACGCTTTGAAATTGAAACCCCATGGTGAGGCGGACCGCGAACAGAACGGCAAGAATGCCCCAGCGATTGCGCAACGCGTCATTCCTTAAATTTCATGCAACCTGAGGCACCATCACGGAGCTGTCAATTCGCTGCCTGAACGGACGGGGCTCCACATTGGCAGCGCCGCCGACTTCAAATAGGTTTCGGTGACCCACGCAATCGAACCCGATAATTACCGACCAGCCGGAGAGAAGCTTCATGGAACAAATCCGCGTCTGCACCTATGACGGTCCCGGTGCTACGCCGGTGATCCGCACCGTGCCATGGCCGAAAATCCCGAAGAAGGCCGCGCTGATCAAAGTCGGGGCCTGCGGCGTGTGCGGCACCGATCTGCATATCCTCAAAGGGCACTGGCCGAAGCAATTGCCATGGCCATTCACGCTGGGCCATGAGATCGGCGGCGTGCTGGTCGAGGTCGGCTCGGAATTTTCCGAGGATTTCATGAGCAAGCCGTTGAGCGTGGGATCGAAGGTGATGATCCCGCCGCTGATGCCGTGCGGGCATTGCTACTACTGCATCCACTATCCCGAGAGCGCCAACAAGTGCCTGACGCCGGTGTATTACGGCCGCTATCTTGGCTTCGACAAGGCACCGCATCTGTGGGGCGGCTGGGCGGAATATGTCTATGTCGATCTCGACATGCTGCCGGGCACCAAGATCTACAAATTGCCGGACGACATGTCGCTGCGGCTCGGGGCCCTGTCGGAGCCGCTGACGTCCTGCATTCGTGCCTTCAACCGCGCGACGCGGGCTGGCGGATTCAAGTGGGGTGACACCGTAGTGATCCAGGGTTCCGGGCCGATCGGGATTCTGGCGGTTGCGGCGGCGCAGGAGATGGGCGCGGGCAGGGTAATCTGCATCGGCGCGCCGGAGCAACCGCGGCTGAAGCTGGCGCGGAAATTTGGCGCAGAAGCGACCGTCGACATCGAAGAAGTCAACACGCCGGAGGCGCGCATCAAGGCGGTGCGCGACGTCGTCGGCGGTTTCGGCGCCGACCTGGTGATGGACTGCTCGGGACATCCAAGCGCCGGTCCGGAGGGCATCGAAATGCTGCGCGACGGCGGCACCTATGTCGAGATGGGACAGTTCACCGACGCAGGTTCGATCAATACATCATGGCACCGCATCTGCACCAAGGATCTCAATGTGCTGGGTTCGTGGGGATTCACCGGTAACGATCTGCCGCTCGGCGTCGACATGCTCTATCGCACGCGAAAAAAATATCCATGGCTGGAGATGCAGACGATCTATCCGTTCTCCGAGGATGGCATCGGCCGCGCCGTGGCGGACGCGATGGCGATGAAGACGGTGAAGTCTACCATCGTGCCGTGGCCGGAGCTGGCGGAGTGACATAAACACCGTCGTTGCGGGGATGCGCCTTTTGGCAGATCCGGATCCAGCGCAATGCACCGCCTTTGGATTCCCGGTTCGTCGCTCGCGGCCCGGAATGACGCGATGGGTGTTCGTGGCTCATGTTGCGCCGTCAGCGCAGGCCCTCATACACCATGAAGCCGCGGGCGATTGCAATTTTGCGCAGCACCCTGGGGCCGAAGCGTTGCGGCGGATGTCCTATATAGCGCCAGGAGACGAGCTCGAAATTCCGGATCGCGCGATGCCCGCCACCGAGCGGCGCCAGCAACCCGGTCAGGCTTAACGGCGTATGCGCGCGATTGTTGAACGGCAGCAGCAGCAATTCCAGATGCGCACGCGAACCGTCCGCGGCGGTGGCGGTGATACCGGCGACGGCTGCCAGCATTTCCTCGGCGACGATGCCGACGATATCCTCAACGTCGCGGCGGCACTCGGGTTTGAACAGCGCGGAAAAACTCGATCCCTTCTGGTCGCGTCCGAGCAGCGCACAGACCCGCGTTCCGGCGACGCGAAAAGGGTAGCCCGCTGCGGGATCGTAGGACAGCACGAAAATATCGCCGAGCAGTTCGCGTACCGCTCCGGGCTCGATCTCGCTGCGATCCGGCGCGCGCGCGGGACCACGCTTCTTGTCCCAATATGCGAAGAATTCCCGGTTCGACGGATGCTTCATCTAAAATTCCTGACCCGCGCGCCGGCGCGAAAGGACACATCTGTTCCGCTTTCAGCCACCGCGCGCCCCCCGATTGTTGTGCAGGAGAGGTCTTGCAGCGTACATGCCGCAGGCGGTTTCGCGCCGGTTTTGCCGAGGATTTGCGGCGTTAACGTTAAATTCACCATGTTGTTGGGGATCGGCAGGGAACGGGGTAGATCGATCCATCGCTTCGCCGGTTTTCTCCAGGAGCCGGCCATTGCAGTGGCGTCAAACAGATTGGTCCCCGTGCGAGGAGGGGCGGAAAGTCGCCGTCACCCTCGGCGCGACAAGGTCAGCATCGAACGAGGGAGAGCTGCTCAGGCTCTCCCTTTTTTCTTGAGTTCGTTCCTGGTGCACGGACGCGGCGCCCTTGCGCTGCAGCGCAGGGATGCGGAACACCGGATTTGCGCCTTGCGCCCTTGCGCCAAGCCGCTTATCTGGGCGCATCGCTGCCGCCTGCTTTGAGGTCTTTGACCCTTTGGATTCCCCCGACGAACTATCCCAGCCTATCCCGCGCGAACCTATCCTGACGCTACCGCGTGCATTGACCGCCTATATCGTCCTGATTGCGGCAATTCATCTGCGCGTGCTGCTGCCACCGGAGGCGGAATACTGGACCATCGAACTGTTCGGTTTCATTCCGAAGCGCTTCGATTCGACGCTGCTGGCGACGCCGTTTCCGGGCGGCTCGCCCGCCAAGGTGTGGTCGTTCGTGACCTATTCGCTGCTGCATGCCAATCTCAGCCATATCGGCTTCAACGTGCTGTGGCTGCTGCCGTTCGGAAGCGCCGTGGCACGCCGGTTCGGCGCGCTGCGGTTCTTCCTGTTCATGGCCGTCACCGCGATCGCCGGCGCGCTGGCGCACCTCGTCACTCATGAACACGCGGTTGCGCCGATGATCGGAGCTTCCGCATCGGTGTCCGGCGCGATGGCGGCTGCAATCCGTTTTGCCTTCGTGCAGGGCAGTTTCCTGTCGTTTCGCCGCGGCGATGCGGATGCTGCGGCGCAAGTACCGGCGCTGTCGCTGTTACACGCGTTGCGCAATCCCCGCGTGCTGGGATTTCTCGGCGTCTGGTTCGGCGTCAATATCATCTTCGGGATCGGATCGGTCGCAATCGGCGCCGACGGCGCGAGCGTCGCCTGGCAGGCGCATATCGGCGGGTTTTTCGCCGGCCTGGTGTTGTTTTCGCTGTTCGATCCGGTGCCGCGCCCGGCGCATGGCGCCGCGGATACACCATCCACCGACATGTCCGATCGTCGCTGATCCCATGCGCCTTGCGGCGCAGCTTGATTTCATCCATCATCGCTGCGTTTTCAGGCGAATGGACTTTCGTTTCGCATGAAGAACATGCCTTGCATGCTCGATGCGCACGAACCAACGCGACGCCCGACTGTTGCCTGAAGATGGAATGGACGATCGCGCAGACGTGTGACGTGATCGAATCCCTGGAGGCGACCATGACGGTACGTGCAATTCTGGATTCCAAAGGCCACGACATCCTCAGCGTTGAGCCTGGCGTGAAACTTTCGGCTGCGGTAAAAATTCTGTCGGAGCGGCGGATCGGCGCCGTGCTGGTGATGAGCGGCGGGCGCATCGAAGGCATCCTGTCGGAGCGCGACATCGTCCGCGTGATCGGCGAACGCGGCGCGGCCGTGCTCGATGAGCCGGTGAGCGCGGTGATGACGCGCAAGGTGGTTTGCTGCCGGCCGATCGACACCGTCGGAGCGATCATGGAGAAGATGACGTCGGGCAAGTTCCGGCATCTGCCCGTGCTCGAGGGCGGCGAAATCGTCGGTCTGATTTCGATTGGCGACGTGGTCAAATGGCGCGTGAAGGAATTCGAAGACGAGCAGGAAGCGCTGCAGAATTACATCAAGACCGCGTGAAGCCGCTCCATGTTCCGTGTTCCGCTCGCGGTGCTCCGCACCAGAGCGCGGCGTTAATTCAGCGCTTCTTCTCGCCCGCATTCGCCTTGCCTGCGCCCGGCGCGAGAATTGCGATCGCTTCCTGGATCGATTCGATGGCGCGCTCCGCGGCGCGCGCGCCATGCGCGATCAAATCGTCGGCGCGGTGGAAATCGAACCAGCCGATCTGGCCGACGCGGGGCGAGATCAGCAAGTCCGGCGGATCGCCGGCCAGCCGCGCGCGGGTGATGCGGTCCTGCATGATGTTGAAGGCGTCGACCATCACCGTGGAGATGCCGGGGCGGCCGCCGCCGCCGAAAAATTCACGCTTCATGGTGCGCTCGGGGGAGAAGAACTTTCCGAGCCCGCGCTTTGGCGCCACGGCCTCGATGACCGGTTCCGGCGCGCCGGTCGAGGCGCCATGGGAATAGATGGTGGTGGAGTGCGCGAACACGTCGCTGGAGAGATTGGCGGCGATCACGATTTCCGCGCCCAGCGCGCGGGCCGCCGACACCGGTACCGGATTGACCAGCGCGCCGTCGACCAGCCAGCGATCGCCGACCAGGACCGGCGAGAAAATTCCAGGCAGCGCATAGGAAGCGCGCATCGCCTCGACGATGCGGCCATGGGTCAGCCAGATCTCATGGCCGGTCCGGACCTCGGTCGCAACGGTGGCGAATTTCAGTGGCAGCTCCTCAATCAGCATATCGCCCAATGCGGCCTGGAGCTGGCCTGCGAGCTTGTCACCGCCGATCAGTCCTGATCCGTTGAGGCGGATGTCCAGATAGCCAAGAATGTTCCGGGGTTGCAGGCTGCGCGCCCACTCCTCGAGCCTGTCAAGGTGTCCCGCGGCATAGGAACCGCCGACCACCGCGCCGATCGAGGTGCCGACTACGACATTGGGAACGATGCCGTGGGCGACCAGCGTCCGGACAATGCCGATATGCGCAAATCCGCGCGCGGCGCCGCCGCCCAAGGCCAGCCCGATCACGGGTCGCCGGATGCTGCCGAGGCCGACCTTGTCGCGGCCATTTGAGCCGATCTGACTACGGCCGATCAAATTTTCCAGCACCGATAGGTCTCCCTGAATGGCGCGCAAAGCCTAGGCGTTGCGGCGCTATCTTGCCAGAAGCTGTCGCCAGCATGGTTTATGCTTGGGTCCGGATGTCGGGCTGAGATTATGACCGTGTCGGGGCGCAGCGCGTCAACTCCTCGCCTGCCGCCAATTCTGATAGGGGTGAGGTCGCCAACCTACCCCCCAGGCTTGAATTTGCCGCGTTTTCGGTGAAAAGCATGCGCCATGATTGTGAGGGGCAATATTGCAAAGGCTGGCGGGAGCGATCGAACCTGGCGCGGCCGGCTGATCGTGGCGTTGGCGTTTGTCGGCTGCGTCGCGGCCGCGATGCCGCGGACGTCCCTTGCCCAGATGTTTACGGATCGGCCGCCGCCGGTACCTCCGTCCTCTATTCCCGACGCCCCCTCGGCACCGGCCATGAACCTGGCGCCGCCGTCGGGCCCGGCTTCGGCGCCGAACCTGCCGGCGCCGCTGACCCAGCCTCCTGTTTCCACCGCGACACCGCCGGCCGCAGCGCCGCCGATCGCAGCGACGCCGGGCCAGGCCGTGCTGTCGCTGACGGCGCGTTACGGCAAGGACCTCCCCGTCATCAACAGCGGCCTTGTGTGGCGGGTGTTTTCCGACCGGCCCGACGAGACCGGCACTTTCAAGCTGATCCGGGAGGAACGCGGCGCCACGCCCAACATCGTGCTGCCGCCGGGGAGCTATGTCGTCCATGTCACCCTCGGCCTTGTCAGTGCCGTGCGGCCGGTGACCTTGAAGTCCGACACCTTTCGCGAATCTTTTTTGCTGCCGGCGGGTGGCCTGCGCATCGAGGGTCGCGTCGGCACGTCGAAAATTCCGCAGAACCAGATCTCGTTCGCGATCTACAAGGGCAGCCAGTTCGAGGCCGCCGAGCGCGCCGCGCTGCTGCCGAGCGTCGCTGCCGGCGACGTCGTGCTGCTGCCCGAAGGCACCTACTACCTCATCTCCAATTACGGCGACGCCAATTCGGTGGTGCGCTCCGATATCCGCGTGCAGGCCAGCAAGCTGACCGATGTCATCATCACCCATCGCGCCGCGGTGATCACGCTCAAACTGGTCAGCGACAAGGGCGGCGAGGCGCTGGCCAATACCGCGTGGTCGGTGATCACGCCCGGCGGCGACGTCATCAAGGAATCGATCGGCGCGTTTCCCCGCGTGGTGCTCTCCGAAGGCGAGTATCGCGCCATCGCCAAGAACGAGGGCAAGGTGTTCGAACGGCCGTTCAACGTCGTCAACGGCGTCGACGGCGAAATCGAAGTGGTGGCGCGGTAGCGCCGGCTGCGCGCCATAGTGGCATTACGCGCGTCCCGACGTATCGGGTGGGACATTGCCATCACCATAGGCCTCATTGCCGGGCTTGACCCTACTGTATGCACACATCTTTGCGCGGTCCGAGCGCCGCTCTTGCGGCGGCTTTGATTCTCTGAATCGATACTGGTTCGGCATCGATCGGAGAGCATCGGATGGATGCGCGGGTCAAGCCCGCGCATGACGAGAGATTTGTTTTTCATACGGCCGCCGGTGGAGGTGTTACGATCGAGTCGCTGATCCGTCTTGTGAAGCTCAAAGCGGCGTTCACGCACTTGTGAATGTATACCTATCCCCGCT
>NZ_CAXUNQ010000019.1:0-77320 GCF_964252615.1 uncultured Bradyrhizobium sp. | reverse complement strand
GCACCGCTCCGCAAGGGCTGCGCGCTGCGCTGCGTCCGGGGAACGCGCCCCGTGGCGCGCGATATTGCAAGACGCCGCAACACACGCCGCGCCAACCGCGGGTTCGACCCGCGCATCCATTGCTCTTGGCAAAAGACTTTTGCAAAGCAGGATGGATTGCCGGGTCCAGTCCGGCCATGACGATGAGATGTGTACATTCAGCAAGGTCAAGCCCGGCCATGACGGCCTCCCGTGTATTGAGCGAAGAGCTATGCGGCTCGCGCCGCTGTCCGGAACGGAGCGGCGCGTCATGCCTGCCGCCCTGCTCAGTTGCCGTGACAGGCGGCCCCGGCTATACCGCAAGCTGTCATAGAGAGGACCGAAATGGCGGACATGCGCTTGATCGTTGCGGGGGCCGGCGGCCGGATGGGTCGGGCGCTGACGCGCGCCATCGATGCAACGCCGGGCGCGGTGGTTACCGGCGCGCTGGAAGCGCCGGGCTCCGAGCTTCTGGGCAAGGACGCGGGAGTGCTGGCAGGGTTGCCCGCAAACGGCATCAAGCTGTCGGCCGACCTGTGGACGCTGTCGAAGGACGCCGACGGCATTCTCGATTTCACCGTTCCCGGTGCGACCATCGCCAATGTCGCCATCGCCGCGGAGCGCGGCCTGGTCCATGTCATCGGGACCACCGGTCTGTCGGCCTCCGATGACGCCGTGATCAAGAGCGTGACCTCGCGCGCCGTCGTGGTGCAATCCGGCAATATGAGCCTCGGCGTCAATCTGCTGGCGGCGCTGGTCAAGCGGGTGGCGCAATCGCTCGACGAGGGGTTCGATATCGAAATTCTCGAGATGCACCACAAGGCCAAGATCGACGCGCCGTCAGGCACCGCGTTTCTGCTCGGCGAAGCCGCCGCCAGGGGACGCGGCATCGCGCTGGATCAGCATTCGGCGCGGGGACGGGACGGTGAGACCGGCGCGCGCAGGGCGGGGGATATCGGCTTTGCATCGCTGCGCGGCGGCACCGTGACCGGAGATCACAGCGTGATTTTCGCCGGCCCTTACGAGCGCATCGAGCTTTCGCACCGGGCCGAAGATCGCATGATCTTTGCCCACGGCGCGCTCAAGGCCGCAATGTGGGCGCACGGCAAGAAGCCGGGGCTGTATTCGATGGCCGACGTGCTGGGCTTGAAAGACCTCTAGAGATCAAAAACGGAAATCACACCGAATGAACGATCGCCTTCTCGTGCTCGTGCGTCACGGCCAGAGCGAATGGAATCTGAAGAACCTTTTTACCGGATGGAAGGATCCTGACCTCACCACGCAGGGAGTTGCCGAGGCGAAAGCAGCCGGACGCAAGCTGAAAGCGCAGGGTTTCACTTTTGACATCGCATTCACGTCGGTGCTGACGCGGGCCCAGCACACCCTCGAGCTGATGCTGGCCGAGATGGAGCAGCCCGGCCTACGGACCAAAAAACACCTGGCGCTCAACGAGCGCGACTACGGCGATCTGTCGGGCCTCAACAAGGACGACGCGCGCAAGAAGTGGGGCGAGGAGCAGGTGCATGTCTGGCGCCGTTCCTACGATGTGCCGCCGCCCGGCGGCGAGAGCCTGAAGGATACGCTGGCGCGCACGCTGCCTTATTACGTTCAGGAGATATTGCCCTGCGTGCTGCGCGGCGAGCGCACCCTGGTCGCCGCTCACGGCAATTCACTGCGTGCGCTGATCATGGTGCTGGAAAAACTGTCGCCGGAAGGCATTCTGGCGCGCGAGCTGGCCACCGGCGTGCCGATCATCTACCGGCTCAATGCCGACGCCACCGTGGCGTCGAAGCTCGATCTGGCGGCGTGAGCGCAGCATTCGACATAGCGGTCCTCAATGCGCCGGTCGCCGAGACGGCGCTCGATCAGCTCGCCGATGTGCTGGCCGATTGCGTCGAAGGCGGCGCGTCCGTCAGCTTCATGTCGCCGTTCACGCATGCCGAGGCGCTGGCGTTCTTCCGGAAAGTCGCGGCGTCGGTTGCCGCAAACGACACCGTATTGCTGGCCGCGCGGCTCGACGGCAGGATCGTCGGCACGGTCCAGCTCGGACTCGACACCCCGCCCAACCAGCCGCATCGCGCCGACATCAAGAAAATGCTGGTGCATCGCTCCGCGCGCAACCGCGGCATGGGCGCGGCGTTGATGGCGCGGGCCGAACAGGAAGCGCGGCGCAACGGTCGCTGGCTGCTGGTGCTCGACACCGTGCCCGGCGAAAACGGCCACCGCGTCTATAGGCGCGCCGGCTGGACCGAAATCGGGATCATTCCCGACTACGCGCTGTTTCCCGACGGCCGTATATGCGACACCGCGGTGATGTGGAAGCGGCTGGCTTGATCGTAGGCAGGGTGGGCGCAAAGCCGTAACCCAACGTCTGCCTCGTGGTAAACTCTGCCGGCGGGTTTCGCGCCCTTGGCGCCAACCCATCCTGCGAGACAATTCTCATGGCGCAAGCCGCCTTAGCAGGTCGTGCGCGAACAGCGAAAGCGAATCGTCGCGGGCTCCCATCACCAGGATGCGGTCGCCGGGGCGGGCCAGCCTGACCAGGCTTTCGCCGCAGGCGCTACGATCGGGAAAGACAAAGGCTTTTCGACCGCGCCGTTCGATCGCGTCGACGATTTCACGGCTGCCGACGCTGCGGTCGACGGTGCCGCCGAAATATACCGGTTCGGGCATGACCAGAACATCGTCGTCGTGCAGCCCCTCCGCAAAGCAGTCCACCAAGGCGTCCTTCATCAGGCGCAGGGGGCCATAGCCGTGGGGTTGGAACATCAGCAGCAGGCGCCCGGGAAACGCGTGCATGGTTTCCAGCGTAGCCGATATCTTGTCGGGGTTGTGGGCGAAATCGTCGATCACCGTGATCCCGTTCGCGGTGCCTGCGACCTCCAGCCGCCGACGGATGCCGCTGAACTCGCTCAAGGAGGCCGCCGCGTCCGCGAGGGGCACGCCGCAGATCGTCGCGGCGCATAGCGCGGCGAGCGCGTTGGCCACATTGTGCAGCCCGGGAACCTTGAGGTTTACCGCGACGGCTTCACCGCTATCGCGCGCCGTCACGGCGAACGCGATTCCACCGGGCGACGGTGCCGGCAGAGAGGCGACGAGATCGGCCTGCGTGGCCACCAGACCATAGGTCATCGCTTGACCCGGTTTCAGATCGGGCAACAGCGCCGCGGCTTCCGCGTTGTCCAGATTCAGCACCACCTTTTGCGCCTCGGCGACGAAATGGCGGAACAGCTTACGCAGTTCGTCCAGCGATTTATGATCGAGGGAGATGTTGTTCACCACCGCGACGCGCGGCTCGAAGAAGGCAATCGAGCCGTCGCTCTCGTCGACCTCGCTGACAAATACCTCGCCCTCGCCGATCCTCGCACTGGCGAACGGAGAATCTGCCGCGACAAAATTCTTCATATCAGCGCCGTTCATGATGGTCGGGCATTTTCCGGCGCGATGCAGGATCCAGCCGATCATGCCGACGGTGGTGGACTTTCCGCTGGTGCCGGCCACCCCGACACTTAGGGCAGACGCGTTGAATAGTTCGGCAAGAAGTCTTGCGCGCGTGGTGACGGCGGCGCCGATGCGGCGTGCGGCCTGCACGTCGGGAATGGTGTCCTCCACGGCGGCGGACGTGACCAGCACCTGACCGGCGCGACGGATGCCGCTGCCATCCTGCGGATGCAGCAGCACGCCACGCGAACGCAAAAAGTCGAATCGCTCGGTATTGCGTCCCTGGTCGAGCGCGCGGTCAGAACCCTCGACGCCGCCGCCGCGGGCCTGGATGATCAGCGCCAGCGGGGTCATGCCACTACCGCCGACGCCGCAAAAAAAGTAATCTTCAGCTCGGGACATCCGCGGAATCTACAAGCGTCGCCGATGAAGCGCAACGCAGGGCAGACGATGAGCAGCCGGAAATGCAGGATCGCCGTGATCGCGCCGGCTTCGCGCATTTCTCCGGACGTTGTCGACCAAGTGCGGGCGGTAGCCGATTCGTTGTATCCGGACGGGCGGACCGAGATTTTCTTTCATCCGCAGTGCTTTGCTGCGTATCGGCATTTCGCGGGCGATGACGACACCCGCACGCGGGCTTTCCTCGAACTCGCCAATGACGGCGGCACCGACGCGGTTTGGTTCGCCCGCGGCGGCTACGGCTCGTGCCGCATAGCAGAGCCGGTGATGCGGGGACTGAAAGAGGCGTCCAGACGAAAAACCTATCTGGGTTATAGCGACGCCGGCGTGCTGCTTGCCGCCCTTTACGGGGCAGGGTTCACGGTGGCGCATGGTCCGATGGTGCAGGATGTCGTCCGGAACGGCGGTGCCGCGGCAATCGGGCGGGCGCTGGCCTGGATGGTCGACCGCTCGCCCGAAGCCCTGGAGCCGACGGCCGGCGGCTTGAACAAAACAGCCGCGTTCAACATCACGATTCTCAGCCAATTGCTGGGCACGCCGCTGCAACCGGACCTCGACGGCCATGTGCTGATGTTGGAGGAGGTGTCCGAAGCGATGTACCGGATCGACCGGTCGCTATTCCACATCACCAGCAATCCCGGGATCCGACGGGTGGCGGGCATCATGCTGGGCCGCTGCAGCGACATCACCGCGAACCAACCTGCCTTCGGAATGAACGAAGAGGAAGTCGCACGCTACTGGTGCGGCAGATCCGGTATTCCATGGCTCGGCCGCGCCGACATCGGGCACGACGCCGACAACAAGATCGTGCCTTTCGGAGCGCAGCAGGTTGTTGTTTCTTCGGATTAATGGGCGCCGACTTGCCCGGCTTCCCAGCCGATCATCGCCTGCTTGCGGGTGATGCCCCAGTGGTAGCCGGTCAGCGCGCCGCTTTTGCCGAGGGCGCGATGGCACGGCACCACGAACGAAATCGGATTCTTGCCTACCGCCGCGCCGACCGCGCGCGATGCGTTCGGGCTTTTTATCTTGTTTGCGATATCGGAATAACAGACCGCGCGCCCCATCGGGATCTTCAACAGCGATTCCCAGACCCGCACCTCGAAATCGGTGCCGATCAGCACCACGCGCAACGGCTGATCTGGGCGCCACAGCCTTGTATCGAACACCCGTTGCGCCAGCGCCGCCGTGCCCATGTGGTCCTCGACATAGGTTGCGCGCGGCCAGCGGCGCTGCATGTCGGCGAGTGCCGGTTGTTCGTCACCCGCGTCAGCGAAGGCGAGGCCGGCAAGGCCGCGGCCGCTGGCGATCACGATGGCCGTGCCGAAGGGCGAGGGATGGAAACCGTAACGCAGCGTCAGGCCGGCGCCGCCGTTCTTCCATTCCCCCGGCGACATCGCCTCGTGGGTGACGAACAAATCGTGCAGTCGTCCCGGACCGGAAAGCCCGGAGTCGAGCGCCGCGTCGAGCACGCTGGCCGAATCGCGCAGCAATCCCTTGGCGTGGTCCAGCGTCAGCGCCTGCATGAAAGCCTTTGGCGTAAGGCCGGCCCAGCGGCGAAACAAATGATGCAGTTCATCCGGCGTAACACCTGCGGCGTCAGCCGTCGATTCGATGGTCGGCTGAGCGCGCCAGTGCTCGGAGATGAAGGCGATGGCGCGCCGCACCGAATCATAGTCACGCAGCGCGGCGTTTTGCGCCCCCGGCTTGGCGAGGCGGTGGTCATTCATGACGACATTCTTGGCAAGGTTCATCATGCGTTTGATGTAGGCCGATCGCGGCTTTCAAACCACCCGATTCCCGGCCCTTCCGTCACGCGACCGGATTGTAGGTGGGGCCGCGCCGGGCGGCCTGCAGCGCAGCACTTAAAGCCTTGGCAAAACTTGCCTTTTCCTCGGCGCCCAGAAAGCTCGCGACGCTGACGCGGCGGCCGTGCGAGACCAGATATAATTTTTCGATACCGAATTCTGCGTGGATTTTCTGGTCGAGCCGCACCCATAGCGGATTGAGCACCCATTCCACCACGTGGCCACGGTGGCTGACCCTGCGCACGCGCAGTTCGGATGGAGTTATCGTGATCTGTTCGGTGGCCTGAGCGCGGCGGAAATTGATCCGGAAGGCCCAGTAGATCGCCAGCACGTCGAGGCCGAAGAAGCCAAGCACCGGCCAGGCGCCCATCAGCAAAAACGCAAGCCCGGCGCCGAAACTGACCGCGCTGAGAAACCCCATCAGCACGAGAAAACCGTTGCGATTCAACGATCTATGGGGTGTGAGCAGCGCCGAAAACAGGGTCGGCTGCGCCACTTCAAACTCGTTGCCTGGGGTCATCGCGCTTAAGTATACACAATCATGGCGAAAATCACCCGCAGCCCGCCGGCGCCAGCGAAGGCCGCCGTGCGAAAGACCGCCGCGACGGGCAAGGGCAGCGTTGCGGCGAACCTCAGGCAAAATAAGGCAGCCGGATTTCTTGCGGCGAAATCAGGGCGGGCCCCGGCGGCGAAGAAATCACCGCGAGCGTCCAGCAAAACCTCGATCCGACCCTGGACCCCGGCCGAGGTGCGCGAGGCTTTCACCCGGTTTCGCACCGCCAATCCCGAACCCAAGGGCGAGCTCGAGCATCTCAACCCCTACACCCTGCTGGTTGCCGTGGTATTGTCGGCGCAGGCGACCGACGCCGGCGTCAACAAGGCGACGCGCGCGCTGTTTGCAGTCGCCGATACGCCGCAAAAGATGATCGGGCTCGGCGAGGACCGGGTCCGCGACTTCATCAGGACCATCGGACTCTACCGCAACAAAGCCAAAAACGTCATCGCGCTGTCGGAAAAGCTGATCGCCGAATTCGGCGGCGACGTGCCGCGCACCCGTGCCGAGCTCGAATCGCTGCCCGGCGCCGGACGCAAGACCGCGAACGTCGTGCTCAACATGGCGTTCGGCGAGCGCACCATGGCGGTCGATACCCATGTGTTCCGCGTCGGCAATCGCACCGGCCTTGCGCCCGGCAACACGCCGCTGGACGTCGAGCTCGGCCTGGAGCGCGCGATTCCCGCCGAGTTCATGCTGCACGCGCATCACTGGCTGATCCTGCACGGCCGCTATACATGCCTGGCGCGAAAGCCGCGCTGCGAGGTCTGCCTGATCAACGATCTCTGCCGCTGGCCGGAGAAGACGGTCCAACTTGCACCGCCGTCATCCTGAGGCGCGCTTGCGCGCCTCGAAGGATGGAAGCACGCACCCTTGGGCCATCCTTCGAGACGCCGCGCAAGATGCGCGGCACTTCGGGATGCCGACCGGATGCCGCCTCACGCCGCCGGCACGCGCGCCTTCCGCGAAGGCTCGATCCGCTGCGGCGGCGGGCCGCTCAACCGCTTGTGCATATGGACCATGAACGCCATGCCGAACAGCGGCGTCGCCAGGTTGACGATCGGAATCGAGACGAAGGCCGCGATGATCAACCCGGCCGCGAACACCGTGGCGGCATTGTGCTTGCGCATCGCCTTGGCCGCCGCGGGGGTGCGAAACCGCATCGCGGCGAGCTCGAAATATTCCCGCCCCAGCAGCCATGCGGTGGCGATAAAGAACGCGATGAAGCCGGCGCCGGCTACGAACACGAACGGCAGCGCCGCCAGATAGACGAGGATGGTCAGCGCCGCGGTCTTGACGCCCTCGATCATGGCGAGCCCGACCGGAAGTGCCGTGCCGGGCTGCTCGGCCGGATAATGCTCGCGCTCGACATGATCGGCGACGTCGTCGACGAACACGCTCGCCACCAGCGAGGTGATCGCCGGCATCAAGAACACCGCGCCGAACACGACGCCAAGGCCGGCGGCGATCGAAACGATCCACGCCAGGATGCTGAGCGGGGTGTGAAAGCCCGGCCCCAGCATCGCCTCGGCCCAGCTTTCGCCGGATGCCGCAAACCAGCTCAACAATCGCTGCAGCCCGGTCGCCAGCACCGCGACCAGCACCAGCGCCAGCCCGATCGCCCGCCATAGAATGGCGCGCATCGGCGGCGACAGGATTTGCGAGAGGGCCTTGACGGCGGCGTTGAGCATAAGCGGGTCGGTCTCTGCAGCTTGCGCAGAGGTAGACGCGGCGGAGGGCGCCGGCAAGAGGGCCGGCGCGGCAGAGCGTAGCGGTCGGGCCGGCCGGCTATCGCGCCAATCGCATCCTGCTCGGCGAGCGCTCCGAAATGGACGGGCGCGCCTCTGGGAACCTTCTTCATCGCTCCTGATTGCCTGCTGGGGCTTCAACCATAAGAGGAAACCGACCCATGAAACTGAGGACCATCGCAATGGCTGCAGCATTCGCCTTGGCGAGCACGCTCGCAGTCGCGCAGACAGCAGGCAATACGGCCGGCGGAAGCTCCCAGGCAGGCGGGCCCGCGGCCAGCAAGACCACCACGGGTGCGTCGATGAACGGAAGCACCACCGGCCGGGGCGCCATGGCCATGCACCGCGGCCGCCATCACCACAAGATGAAAATGCACCGTCGCCATCACCGGATGTGACCAAAAGCCCCGCCTTGCGCGGGGCTTTTTTTACCTGCTCCCTGTTTTGGCGCCTGCGCCATCTGGACGTGCCGCCGGAATGCGCTAGGATTTATCCAGCTGGTTCAAAGAATCCGGCAGTTCAGGGAGAACAACGTGAAATCCAGGCAAATACGAACGCTTGCCGTTGCGGTCGCCGCAGCCATCGGCCTTGGCTGCGCGCCGGCGGCGGCGCAGGAAAAGATCACGATCTGGTGGGGCAAAGGCTTCTACAAGTCGGAGGATGATGCGCTGCTCGAGGCGATCCGGAAATTCGAGGCCAAGACCGGCATCAAGGTCGAACTGTCGCAATATGCCATCCAGGACATGATCCCGAAGACGGTGGCGGCGCTTGACTCCGGCACGGTGCCGGATGTCGCCTATTCCGACACCTACGACGTGCAGGCCGCCGGCAAATGGGCGTTCGAGGGCAAGCTCGAGGATCTTTCCGACATCCTCACCCCGATGAAATCGGCGTTCGCGCCGAACACGCTGGAAACCGCCAGCCTCTACAACGGCCAGACCAAGAAGAAGGCCTATTACGGCTTCCCGCTGAAGCAGCAGAGCATGCATGTGCAGATCTGGAGCGATCTGCTGGAGCAGGCCGGCTTCAAGGTCGGCGACATCCCGACCACCTGGAAGGAATACTGGTCGTTCTGGTGCGACAAGGTGCAGCCGGCCTACCGCAAGGCCAGCGGCACCCGCGCTTACGGCGTCGGCCAGCCGATGGGCGTGGAATCCACCGACTCCTTCCAGTCGTTCTACACCTTCATGGACGCCTATAACGTCAAGCTGGTCGACGATGACGGCAAGCTGCTGGTGGACGACCCCAAGGTGCGGGAAGGATTGATCGGCGCGCTCAAGGACTACACCGACACCTACGTCAGAGGATGCACGCCGCCGTCGTCGACGACCTGGAAGGACCCCGACAACAACGTCGCCTTCCACAACAAGACCATCGTGATGACCCACAATTTCACCATCTCGATCGCGGCGAAATGGTTCGAGGATTCCAACAACCCGACGCTGACGCCGGAGCAGCGCGCCGCCGGCAAGAAGGCCTATGAGGAAACCATCGTCACCGCCTCGTTTCCCAACAAGCCGGACGGCTCGCCGATCAAATACCGTTCCGACGTGAAGACCGGCGCGATCTTCACCGCGGCGAAGAACAAGGCCCAGGCCAAGGAGTTCGTCAAATTCCTGCTGCAGGAAGAGAACCTGCAGCCCTATGTCGAAGGCGCGCTGGGGCGCTGGTTCCCGGTCACGCTGGCCGGACAGAACAGCCCGTTCTGGCAGGCCGACCGCCATCGCAAGGCGGTCTACACCCAGTTCATGGGCGGCACGGCGCCGTTCGATTTCACCAAGAACTACAGGTTCACCATCCTGAACAATGAGAACGCCTGGGCCAAGGCCATGAACCGGGTGGTGAGCGAGAAGGTCCCGGTCGACAAGGCCGTCGACGAACTGATCGCCCGCATCAAGGAAGTCGCGGGCTGAGGTAATGCGTCATTGCGAGCGAAGCGGGTCCGGCCTCAATGTCCGTCATTGCCGGGCTTGACCCGGCAATCCATCTTCTTCGAAACACGCTTCCGAAGTATGATGGATGCGCGGGTCAAGCCCGCGCATGACGGAAGGTGGATTGCTTCGTCGCAGGTGCTGCCGCGATGACGAGATAGGCAGTGACGGCTGAATGTGTGGCCTGGAGATGCTATTAGGTTGGCAGCATGGCAACGATAACCGTCGCACCGTCGGATGACACGTTCCCCCGGCCGCCGTTGTCGGCGCGGCTGAACACGCCGCAGGTCTGGGGCGTGGTGCTGCTGGCGCCCTACATCCTGGTATTCGCAGCCTTCGTGCTCTATCCGGTCTGCTACGGGCTCTGGCTGGCGCGCCATCCGGCGAGCTATGTCGCGCTTTATCACGATCCGATTTTCGCGCGCGCCGCCGTCAACACGCTGATCTTCCTGCTGATCGGCATCAACATCAAGATGGTGATCGCGCTGCTGCTGTCCGGCTTTTTCATCCAGACCCGGTCCTGGATCAAATGGCTGTCGGTGCTGTTCATCCTGCCTTGGGCGGTGCCCTCGATCCCGACCATCCTGTCGGTGCGGTTCATGCTCAATCCCGAATGGGGCATGATCAATCAACTGATCTTCAAATTCACCGCCGAGGACGGCCCGAACTGGCTCAACGATCCGGCGATCGCGCTGACCATGGCGATCGGGATGCATATCTGGAAGTCGCTGCCGTTCTGGACGCTGATCCTGATCAGCGGACGGCTTGCGATCGCGCAGGATCTGTACGAGGCCGCCGACGTCGACGGCGCCAGTCCCTGGCAGAAATTCCGTTTCATCACCTGGCCGTCGATGCAGGTGCTGTATCTCACCTGCACGCTGCTCTCGATGATCTGGACGCTCGGCGACTTCAACAGCGTCTACCTGTTGACCGGCGGCGGGCCTGCCGACCTCACCCACGTGCTATCGACGCTGGGCATCCGCTATCTGCGGCTGGACCAGCTCGACCTCTCGATGGCGGCGATCGTGTGCGCGCTGCCGCTGGTGCTGCCGCTGGTCTATTTCATGATGAAACGGCTGTCGCGATGAAGCTGCCGTCCTTGCGCGAAGCGGGCATCGAGGCGCGGCTGCTGCTGATCGGCATTCCGGTGTTCGTCTGGACCATGATCCCGATCTACCATCTGTTCCTGTTCGCGATCTCGCCGAAGGAGGACGCGTTCTCCGGCAAGCTCTGGCCGGCGCATCCGACGCTGCACAATTTCGAGATCGTGTTCCGGCAGCAGCATTACTTCCTGCGCGATTTCTGGATCCAGTTCTGGAATTCGGTGGTGATCGCGGTCGCCACCGGCGCGCTGACGCTGCTGATCGCCACCGCCGCGGCCTTTGCCATCTCCCGGTTGCGCGTAAAGGGCGGCCGGCTGATCATGAATCTGGCGCTGTTCACCTATTTCATCCCCGCGGCGTTCCTCGCCGTTCCGATGTACCGCACCATGGGCATCTACGGCCTGCTCAACAATCACTGGGCGCTGATTCTGGCGATGGTGACGATCGCGTCGCCCTATGCGATCTGGGTGCTCAAGCAGGCCTCCGACAAGCTGCCGGTCGAACTCGACGAGGCCGCCACCATGGACGGCGCCACCACCCTGCAATTGTTTCGCCTGGTCTATGTGCCGCTGATGATGCCCTCGCTGGTGGCGGTCGGCACCTACGCGCTGCTGCTCGCATGGAACGAATATCTCTACGCGTTCCTGCTGCTGTCGAAGGACACCGACATCACGCTGCCGGTGGCGCTTGGCAACTTTCTTGCCGCGGACGACAGTCCGTGGGAATTGCTGATGACCACCGGACTGATCTACGCGCTGCCGCCGGCGGCGATCTACTACGCCTTCAAGCGCTATATGGTCGGCGGGCTGACGGCGGGCGCGGTGAAGTCATGAACGGCGCCGAGCGCTGAAGCGCGCCGCCGGACGGACAATTGCCTTCCAACCGCCGGATCAGTAGACAGATTGCAATGTTTTCGCGTCAGGAGCGTCCCATGAAATCGTATCCCATTGCGGCAGGTCTCGCCCTGATCGTCTCGGTCTCTTGGTCCGCGATCGCATCGGCGCAACAGTGCCCGAACCGCGGGCAGCTCGATGACGCTTATTGCGATGCCGACAAGGATCTCGTCGCCGATGTTCCCGCCAGGACCCGCGATCCCAGCGTGATCGTATTCGCCTATACGCCGGTCGAGGATCCGGCGGTCTATGAAAATGCGTTCAAGCCGTTCACCGAATACCTCGGCAAGTGCGTGGAAAAACGCGTGGTCTATTACCCGGTGCAGTCGAACTCGGCCGAGATCGAGGCAATGCGTTCGGGCCGCCTGACCGTGGCCGGCTTCTCCACCGGGCCGGTGGGTTTCGCGGTCAATATGGCCGGCGCCGTTCCGTTCGCCGCCAAGGGCACCGAAAAAGGCGTGGAAGGCTACAACCTCATCGTCGTCGTCAAGAGTTCCGGCGCGATTCAGAAGCTCAGCGATCTGAAGGGCAAGAAGGTGGGACACACCGCGCCGTCCTCCAATTCCGGAAACCTGGCACCCAAGGCGCTGTTTCCGGAGCAGGGCATCAAGCCCGGCGAGGATTACCAGATCGTGTTCTCCGGCGGTCACGACAAGTCGGTGCTCGGCGTGGATTCCGGCGACTACGACGCCGGCACTGTCGCGTCCGACGTGTTCGAGCGAATGATCGCGCGCGGCACCGTCAAACGCGAGAATTTCCGCATCATCTATCGCAGCGAGACGTTCCCCAGTTCCGGCTTCGCTTACGCGCACGATCTCAGGCCGGAGCTGGCCGAAAAACTGAAGAAGTGCTTTTACGACTTCCGCTTTCCGCCGGATATGCAGAAAGATTTCGAAGGCGACGATCGTTTCTTTCCGATTACCTATCTGAAGGATTGGGCGATCGTTCGAAAGGTGGCTGAGGATTCCGGCACGCCCTACAACAAGGCCGCGTACGAAAAGGAAGCTGCGCGCGAGGCCGAAGCCGCTAAAAAGAAAGCCGAACAGCCAAAGAAGCCGTGATGCAGGCCCTCGAAACTGCGCCGCGCGGCAATGCCGAAGACCCTCGCGCATTGGTGCTGCGCGGGCTTACCAAGGAATATCGCAAGGGCTTGCCCGTCCTTGACGGCATCGATCTCGTGCTGCCGGGCTTCGGGCTGACGGCAATCATCGGCCCGTCCGGCACCGGCAAGAGCACGCTGATCCGCTGCATCAATCGGCTGGTGCAGCCCAGCTCGGGCGAAATCCTGTTTCGCGGCCAGGATCTCGCGAAGGTGTCGGGACGCGCGCTGCGCAATGCGCGGCGCCGCATCGGAATGGTGTTCCAGGAATACAACCTCGTCGAACGCCTCACGGTGATGGAAAATCTGCTGTGCGGCCGGCTTGGCTATGTGCCCGCGTGGCGCGCCTGGCTGCGCGCGTTTCCGCCGGAGGACATCGCGCGCGCTTTCGACCTGCTCGATGCGGTCGGATTGCCCGGCTTCGCGACGCGGCGAGCCGACGCGCTGTCCGGCGGGCAGCGGCAACGTGTCGGGATCGCGCGCGCCATCATGCAACAGCCCGAGATCATCCTGGCCGACGAGCCGACGTCGTCGCTCGATCCGAAAACCTCTGTCGAAATCATGGATATCCTGGGCAAGTTCGCCGTCGAACGCGGTATCCCGGTCATTGTCAACATCCACAATGTCGAGCTTGCACGGCGCTTTGCGTCCCGGGTGGTCGGGATGTCCGGAGGTCGCGTCGTCTATGATGGTCCGCCGCAACAATTGACAGACGCGCATCTGAAACAGATTTACGGCGGCGAAAACTGGATGGAATGAGCGACTCCCCGCCCGCACCGGCCGGCCGGCCAAAGCCATTCGCCGCGAACTGGGGCGCGCGCGCCGGCTGGTGCCTGCTCGCGGTGTATCTCGTCTATGCCTGCTCGCAACTCGGATTTAACGCCGAGCGGTTTTCCGCAGGCCTGGAGCAGGGCCAGCGCTTTCTCGCGCGCATGTTTCCGCCGAATTTCGCGCGTTGGCGGCTGATCGCAGGCGGCATCGCCGAGAGCCTGCAGATCGCCGTGATCGCCACGTCCGCGGGCATTGTGCTGTCGCTGCCGGTCGGCCTGATGGCGGCGCGCAATCTGATGCCGGCGTGGGTGAGCTGGCCGGCACGCGGCCTTATCGCGCTGTGCCGGTCGTTCCACCCCATCATCGTCGCGATCCTGTTTGTCAAGGCGATCGGGTTCGGCGCGCTGGCCGGCGTGATGGCGCTGATCGTGGCGTCGATCGGCTTCATCTCGAAGCTGTTCGCCGAGGCGGTCGAGGAAATATCCGCAAAGCAGGTGGAGTCCATTCGCGCCACCGGCGCGGGCTTTCTCAGTGTCCTCATCATGGGCGTACAGCCTCAGGTGCTGCCGCGCTTCATCGGCTTCGCCACCTATCAACTCGACTCCAACCTGCGAAACTCGACCATGGTGGGCATTGTCGGCGGCGGCGGCATCGGCGCGTCGCTGTTCACCGCCTATCAACGGTTCGACTTCGACGTGGTGCTGGCGATCCTGATCGTGATCGTCAGTCTCATCATGATCGCCGAAATCCTGTCCGGCTGGGCGCGCAAGGTGTTCCAATGACGGTCGCAGCCCGGCCGGACCGGGAATGGCGGCGCTTCACGCCGCTCAGGCGCCTGTCGCGATTTGCCTTCTACCTTTTCGCCGTCGCCGCGCTTGTCGTCTCGCTGCGTACCATCGATGTCATCCCGGAATTCCTCCATGACGCGCCCGAGCAGATGGCCGACCTGTTCAGGCGGATGTGGCCGCCCGATCTCAATTACATAAGGCCCACGCTCAAGAGCCTGGTCGAAACGCTGCACATCGCCACCGTGGGCACGATCGTCGCGCTCGTCGGTGCCGTGCCGGCCGGACTGCTTGCGGCGCGCAATGTGACGCCCAATCCTGCATTGAACCTGTTCGCAAAATTCATTTTCGTCACGTCGCGCTCGATCAACTCGCTGGTCTGGGCGCTGCTGTTTGTCGCGGTGTTCGGGCCCGGGCCGCTGGCGGGGACGTTCGCCATCGCTTTGCGCTCGATCGGGTTCACCGGAAAGCTGTTCGCAGAGGCCGTCGAGGAAGCCGATCAGGGATCGATCGAAGCGTTGACCGCGGCCGGTGCGTCGAAATTATCGACGCTGCTGCTCGGCTATTGGCCGCAGGTGCGCCCGGCGTTCTGGTCGATCGCGCTGTTTCGCTGGGATATCAACATCCGCGAATCCGCCGTACTCGGTCTTGTCGGCGCCGGCGGCATCGGCGTTGCGCTCGATACCGCGCTCAGCCTGCTCTATTGGGATCAGGTCGCGGTCGTGCTGGCCGCCATTTTTATCGTCGTCATTCTCGCCGAAATCATCGTCACGACGGTAAGAGCGAGGGTGCTGTGACATCGCGGCAGGATCGCGCTTCTTTCCGCGGCAAGCGGCCTCTTTCCACGCTAAAATATGGAGAATCACATGTCTCATCCTGCCCTGTCGCCGGGTAACGTCGCCGTCATCACCGGAGGGGCGTCCGGCATCGGACTCGCGGCCGCCATCCGGTTCGCGCGTCTTGGCCTGAAGGTGTGTATCGCCGACGTCGGAGCCGACAAGCTGTCGCAGGCTGCAACGGCCGTGATAGGGGCGGCCCCGCGCGGCGCCGACAGCGTAATAACTTCCGTGACCGATGTCGGCAGCCGCGATGAAGTTGCCCGGCTCGAAGCCGTGGTGCGCCAGCAGTTCGGCGGCGCCGACGTGCTGATGAATAATGCAGGGATTCAGCCCGGAAGCAGCATGTTCGGCCCGGCCGAAAACTGGCAGCGCGTGCTCGGCGTCAATCTGTGGGGCGTGATCCACGGGTCGCAGGTATTTGCGCCCGGCATGATCGCGCGCGGGCGGCCGGGCCTGATCATCAATACCGGCTCGAAGCAGGGCATCACCACGCCTCCCGGCGATCCCGCCTACAACGTGTCGAAGGCCGGCGTGAAGGCGTTCACCGAGGCGCTGCAGCACGAACTGCGCAACGCCGCGGGGGCGCGCCTGAGCGCGCACCTCCTGATCCCGGGTTTTGTATTCACAGGCCTTACCGCGCGAGGCCGCACCGAGAAACCGGCCGGCGCCTGGACGCCGGAGCAGACCATCGACTTCATGATCGAACGGGTGGAGGCCGGAGACTTTTACATTCTATGTCCGGATAACGACGTGCCGCGGCGTCTCGACGAGCGGCGCATGCTCTGGGCCGCCGGCGATATCGTCGAAAACCGGCCGCCGCTGTCGCGCTGGCACCCGGATTTCGCGGCGGCATTTGCCGCGTTCGTGACGGAAAAATAGCGCTCACACCGTCGTCATCCTCCGACGCCGCGCGAGCGCGCCGCTCCTCAGGATGACGGTTGACGTGTGACTTTAACTGATGGATGAAGCCGCGCGCTCGGCAGCGCCTACGCCGCCTCGCGCTCCCGCGCTCCGGCGCGGCGGTCCGCCCGGCGCGCGGGGACATGTTCGACAAAAAGGAAATGCTCGGTGACGGTGATGCGCTCGACCAGCGTCACGTCGTCGGCCTGGGCTGCTTCCGCAAGCGGAAGCGGCGCTTCCTCGTCAATCGTTTCAGGAACAAGCGGCGGCGAATCGGCGGCTTCTGGAAACACGGCAAGTTCGCCCGCCACCTCCCGGAGCGGCTTCTGCTTGTCGGCCCAGTGCAGCGCGGTGTAGTCGAAGCCCTCGATGATGGTGGGTTTGACGATTTCGAAATAAGGCGAGATGTCGAAATCGCGCGGCATGTACAGCGACGAATCCCGGATGTGGAGGATTTCGCGCTTGGCGCGCTTGCTGCCGGCGCGGGTGATCTTCGGCAGGATCGGATAGCGTACCGCGTCGAACGCCTGCGCGATCAGCGCCGAGCAGATGATCTTGGTCGGATCGCCGGAGCCGAACGCGATCATGCGGCGGCGCCAGCGCTGCGGCACCGGCAGCGGAATCAGGTAGCGCATCAGGTCGAGGATGTTCTTGGTGTCGTAGCCGAAGCCGATGCGGTTGATGGCGTAGCGGCACACCGTGTTGCGGTCTTCCCAGGAAAGCCCGACCGGACGGCACAGCCTGGTATGATACGGAAAATATTTCGACAGCGGCGCCGAGGTGACGCCCTCGCCGATGTTGGCCTCGATCAGCGTATGCGGCTCGCCGTCGGGCTCGGCGGCGCCGTCGATCGGCCCGACATAGAGTGCCGCATGCGACCAGGTCGATTGCGTCAGATATTTGATGATGCCGGAGACGCGATTGTTGCCTTCGACCAGCATGACGTCGCCCTGCTGGATAATGCCGCGCAGATGCTCCGGATCGCTCGGCGTGAAGGGCTCGTAGCCCGGCACCTCCTTTTGAAGGTAGCCCGCAATCAGCCTGCCGATCGTATCGAGCACGAAGCCCATGGGTTCCCCCCGCGGTTCATTCCGACCGCTTTTTTACTCTCCATAGCATGGTCGAAAGCCGTTGCCATTTAGTTCATGCATTTCGCCGCTCGATCATGATTGCGTAACCATGACGGTTGCCGCAGACGGTTCGATGCGGCAAGTTCGCAAAACGTTCCCGCATTCCGCAAAGGTTCGGAAACCATGCCATGACAATTACGCGCCGGGATTTTTTGTCGGCCTCGGCGGCTTTCACACTGCCGGGCCTCGGCGCGGCATGGGCGGCGCCATTGCCGCGCGAGGCCGACATCGTGGTGATCGGCGCCGGCGCGGCCGGTATCGCGGCGGCGCGGCGCGTCATGGCTGCCAACCGCAAGGTGATCGTGCTGGAAGCCACCGGCCAGATCGGCGGGCGCTGCATCACCGACGGCACGACCTTCGACGTGCCGTTCGATCGCGGCGCGCGCTGGATGCACAATCCCGACACCAACCCGATGATCAAGTTGGCGCGCGGCGCGGGACTCGACGTCGCGCCGGCGCCGCTGGGCCAAAAAATCCGCGTCGGCCGCCGCAACGCCCGCGCCGGCGAGGTCGAGGAATTGCTCGCGACGCTGGTGCGCGCCAACCGCGCCATCGACGACGCCTCGCGCGGCAAGGCCGACGTTTCCTGCGCCTCGGCGCTGCCGAAGGATCTGGGCGACTGGCTCGGCGCCGTGGAATTCCTGTTCGGCGCCAATGCGACGGGAAAGGATTTGAAGGAGCTTTCGGCGATCGACAAGAGTCGCGCGCAGGACCGCAGCGCTGCGCTGGCCTGCCGCCAGGGGCTCGGCACCCTGATCGCAAAGCTCGGCGAAGGCCTGCCGGTGTCGCTGTCGACCCCGGCGACCCGCATCGGCTGGAGCGGGCGCGATGTCGCGGTGGAAACCCAGGCGGGCAGAATTTCCGCGCGCGCGGCCATCATCACCGCATCCAGCAATGTGCTGGCCTCGGGCGATCTCAAATTCACGCCGGAGCTGCCCAGGCGCACGCTCGATGCAGCTTCGAAAGTCAGCCTCGGCAGCTATGATCGCATCGTGCTGGCATTGCCGGGCAATCCGCTCGGGCTTTCGCGCGACGATGTGGTGATCGAACAGAGCCGGGATGCCCGCACCGCGTTCCTGTTCGCCAATATGGGCGGCTCCTCATTATGCGGAATCGATGTCGCAGGCTCGTTCGGCCGCGATCTTTCGGCGCAAGGCGAGGCGGCGATGGTGGCGTTCGCGCTCGAGTGGCTGAGCAAGCTGTTCGGCAGCGACGTCGTCAAGGCGGTGAAGAAATCCAGCGTGACGCGCTGGAACGCGGCGCCCTTCGCACTCGGCGCCATGTCGGCGGCGTCGCCGGGCGGCCAGGGCTCGCGGAAAATCCTGATGGAGCCTGTGGGAAGCCTGTTTCTGGCCGGCGAGGCGGCGCATGAAACGTTGTGGGGCACGGTGGACGGCGCATGGGAAAGCGGCGAGCGCGCGGCGGAAGCGGCGCTGCGCAAGATCGGCGCATTGAAGGATTCCGAGCCGGATCAGCCGGAGCGGCCGCCGAAGAAACGCAAGCGGTGATTGCTATCCCCGCAACACGCCGCCGGTTTTTCTCGTCACCTCGGCCACGACCTTGCCGGCGACGGCTTCGATCTCCTGGTCGGTCAGGGTTTTTTCGCGCGGCTGCAGCGTGACCGCGATCGCGACGGATTTCTTCGCCGCGTCGATGCCCTTGCCTTGGTAGACGTCGAACACGACCACGCCGGAAATCAGCTTCCTGTCGGCGCCCTGCGCGGCGCGCACGATGTCGCCGGCCCGAACGCTGCGATCGACGATGAACGCGAAATCGCGCGAGACCGGCTGGAACGACGACAGCTCCAGCGCCGGCTTGGCGCGGGTTGATTTCTGCTTGGCCTCCGGAATGCGGTCGAGGATCACCTCGAAGGCGATCAACGGCCCGTCGGCGCCAAGTTGCTCGAGCACGCGCGGATGCAACTCGCCGAACCAGCCGAGCACGTTGCGCGGCCCGATCTGGACGGTGCCGGAACGGTTAGGATGCAGCCAGGCGGCGCCGCCGGGCATGACCTGCAGCGCCTGCATCGGGCCGCCTGCGGCCGCCAGCACCGCGAACGCGTCCGCCTTGGCATCGAGTGCGGTTGCCTGTGCCGGGCCGGCCCAGTGCCGGCCGAGGCCCTGCGGCGACGCAAAGCCGCGGCGGATGCCCGCGGCGGCAACCAGCTGATCTTCCGGCCGGTCGTCTTTGAAAATCTGTCCGACCTCGAACAGCGCCAGATCCGGAAAGCCCCGGTTGGCGTTCGCCTGCGCGGCGGCGACGAGGCCCGGCAGCAGGCTCGGCCGCATGTCGGACAGATCGGACGCGATCGGATTGGCCAGCGCCAGCGCGGGCGCACCGCCGTCGAACAGCACGGCATGCGGTTTCGAGATGAACGACCATGTCACCGCCTCGATCATGCCGCGCGCGGCCAGCGCGCGCTTGGCGCGGCGGGTGCGCAGTTGAATTGGCGTGAGGACCGGCTTGCGGGGGGCCTCGCCGCGGTTGAACGGCGTCATCGGCACCTTGTCGACGCCGACGATGCGGACGATCTCCTCGACGATGTCGGCCTTGCCCGCGACATCGGTACGCCACGACGGCACCGCGATCTTCACCACCGGGCCGCTGCCGGCCATCATGAAGCCGAGATGGCCGAGGATTCGTTTCATCTCCACCAGCGGCACGTCTATTGCCGCGAGGCGCTTGACCTCGTGCAGCGGAAAATCGATCACGCGGTCTTCACCAAAGGCGTTGCCGACCACGACATTTTCCGACGGCGAACCGCCGCACAGTTCCATTACCAGCTTCGTGGCCATCTCCAGCCCCGGCACCATGAAGGCGGGATCGACGCCGCGCTCGAAGCGGTAGCGTGCGTCCGAATTGATGCCGAGCTTGCGGCCGGTCTGGGCGATGTTGATTTCGTTCCACAGCGCCGATTCGATCAGCACGTCGGAGGTGTTCTCGTCGCAACCCGAAGCCTCGCCGCCCATGATGCCGGCGAGCGATTCCACGCCGTGGTCGTCGGCGATGACGCAGACATCCGAATCCAGCGTGTAGGTGCGGCCGTCGAGCGCCTTGAGCGTCTCGCCGGCGCGGCCGCGGCGCACCGCAAGATTGCCTTTCACCTTGGCGGCGTCGAACACATGCAACGGCCGGGCGCGGTCGTAGGTCATGAAGTTGGTGACGTCGACCAGCGCGTTGATCGGCCGCAGCCCGATCGAGGTGAGGCGCTGTTGCAGCCACGCCGGAGACGGACCGTTCTTGACACCGCGGACGAGCCGCAGCGCGAAGCCCGGACACAGCGAGGCGTCCTCGACGGTGACATGCACCGGACAGGCGAATTCGCCTCTGACCGGCTTGATCGCCGGGTCCTTGAACTTGCCCATGTCGGCGGCGGACAGATCGCGCGCGATGCCGTGCACGCCGGTGCAATCCTGCCGGTTCGGGGTGAGGTTGATTTCCAGCACGGGATCGCCGAGCCCGGCCCATTGCGCGTATGCGGCGCCGATGGGAGCATTGGCCGGCAATTCCATGATGCCGTCGTGATCTTCCGAGACCTGCAATTCGGCGGCCGAGCACAGCATGCCGCGGCTCTCGACGCCGCGGATGGTGCCGACGCCGAGCGTGATGTTCTTTCCGGGAATGAAGGTGCCTGGCGGAGAAAACACGCTTGTAAGCCCGGCGCGCGCGTTGGGCGCGCCGCACACCACCTGCACCGGTGCGCCGCCATCGCCGGTATCGACCATGCAGACGCGCAGCCGGTCCGCATTGGGATGCTGCTCGGCGGAGATCACGCGGGCGATGGTGAACGGGGCGAGCGCCTTGGCCTTGTCCTCGATGTGCTCGACCTCGAGTCCGACCATGGTGAGCTTGTCGGCAAGCCTTTCAAGCGGCTCGTCGGTGTCGAGATGGTCCTTCAGCCAGGAGAGCGTGAATTTCATGGCTGCCGGTTCTTGAAAAGGAGATGAACGGCTAAGGTTCGACGTTGTTCAGCAGACAATCGCCCGAATGATCGAACAGCGATTCGGGCGGAATGAACGAGGTCAAGGCATTGATTTTTGGTATAAAGACGCTGGGAGGGAAGGTAATCCGACCGCATTCGCTCACTCTGAAGCTCGACAGCGCGATTGCCGATAGTCACGATTTCAGGGATTTGATTGAGCGGCTTGTTTTTAAACGCCGTTTTGAGTGTGCCATGATCGAGCGCTCTGTAAACACGCTCATATTCATTTGAGCCACGGCCTTGAAGCAATTCGTCCGCGCAAAGTTTGGCCAGCGCGTGAAACACGGCGTAATATGCGGTGCTAACGGCCCGCCGCTTCAGTGTTAAACTATGGGCGCCATTCTCAGCTAACGTGTTGGCCAATTCCAACAGCCGTTCGATCATCGTCATTGCACGTCACCTTCAGTGCTTTCTTCGTCTGTCAGATCATCCAAATCGGGAGTTGAAGAAACCTGCTGAACGAAAACGAAGCGTTCATCTCCCCGCTTCAAGAGACGATCACGGATTTCATCCGCCGCTTGAAACAAAACCTCGCTGTTGTGAAGGGGCTCTTTCAGGCGAGCGGTCACACGAACAATCGGCTCGCCATCAAAATCCTCAAGAAAATTGACATCGGCATCGACAAAATTTCGGGCAGACAACAGTTCTGACAGTATAGTTTCGACGATTTTTACAGTCTCTTCATTGCTCACCATCGCATTACCCTTGATTGCTTTCACGAACTCAATCCCCCCGCCAGCGTCGGTACCTCGAGCGGCTTGAAGCCGTAGTGGCTGAGCCAGCGCACGTCGCTGTCGAATAGCTGGCGCAAATCGCTCATGCCGTATTTCAGCATCGCGATGCGGTCGATCCCCATGCCCCAGGCGAAACCCTGGTAGATGTCGGGATCGATGCCGCAGGCGCGCAGCACATTGGAATGCACCATGCCGCAGCCGAGAATTTCCAGCCAGTCCTCGCCCTCCCCAAAGCGGATTTCGCCCCTGTCACGGCGGCACTGGATGTCGACCTCGAGCGACGGCTCGGTGAACGGGAAGAACGACGGCCGGAACCGCATATTGATGTGGTCGACTTCGAAGAAGGCCTTGCAGAATTCGTGCAGGATCCATTTCAGGTGGCCGAGATGCGAACTTTTGTCGATCACGAGACCTTCGACCTGGTGAAACTGCGGCGTATGGGTGGCGTCCGAATCAATGCGATAGGTGCGGCCGGGGCAGATGACGCGGATCGGCGGTTTTTGGCTGAGCATGGTGCGCACCTGCACCGGCGAGGTGTGGGTGCGCAACAGCATCCGCGAGCCATTTGCCCCGGGCCCCGACCCGGGGTCGTCCTTCGGATGGAAGAAGAACGTGTCGTGCATCTCGCGCGCCGGATGGCCCTCGGGAAAATTCAGTTTGGTAAAATTGTAGTCGTCGGTCTCGATGTCCGGGCCTTCCGCGATTGCAAAACCCATGTCGGCGAAGATGGCGGTAAGCTCGTCCATCACCTGGCTGAGCGGATGAATGCGGCCCTGCTCGGTCAGGCTTTCGCGCAAGGGGAGGGTGACGTCGATGGTTTCCGATGCGAGGCGCGCATCGAGTGCTGCGGATTTCAAGAGGTCGCGGCGCACGGCCAGCGCCTGTGTGACGTTGTCTTTCGCCAGATTGATTTTCGCGCCTTCGCTCTTGCGCTCGTCGGGCGCCATCTTGCCGAGCGTGGCGAGCAGCGCGGAGATCGACCCCTTTTTGCCGAGTGCCGCGACGCGCACGGCTTCGAGGGCGGCTTCGTCGCCGGCGGACGCGATGTCTGACAGGATTTGGGATTCGAGTTGCGACAGGTCGGTCATGGCCATCCCTTTTGACTAGGATGCTAAGCCGGTGCCCCTAGTCCGTCGTGCCCGGGCCGGTCCCGGGCATCCACGTCTTACAGTATTCGTAAGAAAGAAGACGTGGATGGCCGGGACAGGCCCGGCCATGACGACTTCAAAATCTTCGCAGAGCCCAACGACTGCGGCTCAAGCCGCCAGCGCGGCCTTGGCCTTTTCGGCGATCGCCTGGAATGCCGCCGGCTCGTGAATGGCGAGATCCGACAGTACCTTGCGGTCCACCATGATGCCGGACTTGGCAAGGCCGTTGATAAAGGCGCTGTAGGTCATGCCGAACGGACGCACTGCCGCGTTGAGGCGCTGGATCCACAGCGCACGGAAGGTGCGCTTCTTGCGCTTGCGGTCGCGGAAGGCGTACTGGCCGGCCTTCTCCACCGCCTGTTTGGCGGTGCGGATGGTGTTCTTGCGGCGGCCGTAAAAACCCTTGGCGGCCTTGTAGACCTTCTTGTGCTTGGCGTGAGAGGTCACACCGCGTTTGACGCGAGCCATGACGAATCTCCTTCATATGGAAAATGGGTGACGGACGGCCGCGCGGACGCGGCCCGGCTGAAATGGACGGCTGATGCGGTCAGGCGTTCGGCAAGAAATACTTCTTGATGTTGTCGCCATCGGTCTTGAACATCACGCGGGTGCCGCGAAGCTGGCGAATCTGCTTCTTCGTCCGCTTGATCATGCCGTGGCGCTTGCCGCGCTGGGCGTGCATCACTTTGCCGGTGGCAGTCACCTTGAAGCGCTTTTTAGCGCCCGATTTGGTCTTCAGCTTGGGCATTTGGCTCTCCTGTTGGCCAGCACGCATGACGCGCTCGGAGGCGCGCATGGCCGGCTAAAATGCTCGTTAGAGCGTTGAAAGTGCTAGATTATCGTCAAAAAGGCGATAATCGGCACCGGCATCGACACGGCAGCCCTTGATCAGCCGGGCGATGAAGGTTCGGCTTATGGATTAGTCGGGGCTAATGGGCAACGGCGCTGATTTTGCGGGTACCTTTGCCTTTCGTCACCAACCGGGGTTTGTGGGGGGGCCCCCGCCTGCGGGGGGACGGCTTGTCGAAGCTTGAGCGCTTAACTCACCGCGGTGCCAGGACCATCACCACCTGGCGGCCTTCGAAGCGGGCGTCCTGCTCGACCTTGGCGAAGTCGGCGACGTCGGCCTTGACCTTGTCCAGCAGCTTGGTGCCGATTTCCTGGTGCGCCATTTCACGACCGCGATAGCGCAAGGTGATCTTGACCTTGTCGCCTTCCTCGAAGAAACGCTGCATCGCGCGCATCTTCACTTCGTAGTCATGATCGTCGATCATCGGCCGCAGCTTGATCTCCTTGATCTCGACGACCTTCTGTTTCTTGCGAGCCTCGGCGGCTTTTTTCTGCGCGGAATATTTGTACTTCCCGTAATCCATGATCTTGCAAACGGGAGGATTGGTATTGGGCGAAATCTCGACCAGGTCCATGCCGGCGTCGAGGGCCATCTTCACAGCCGCGGCCGTCTCGACGGTGCCGTGGTTCGTGCCGTCCTGATCGATCAGCTGAACCTGGGCATTGCGGATTTCATCGTTGGTGCGCGGCCCATCCTTGGTTACGGCGGGCGGGGCTCTATTGGGACGGCGAATGGGGACTGCTCCAAGGTTATGAAAAGGAAGGCGATACTTTGAAGGAAGAAGCGGCAGCGGGCAAGCAAACTCGCAAGGTCCCGCGCGAAAACCATCAAATGCGAGACATTTTGGTCACGCCGGCATCCCCGCGTGCAACCCTAAATAGAGGGCGGATATCGGTTCCGCAAGCGGCCGCCACCGCCTCCGTTGACGAAAGCTATGTGCTCAATCAAACAGTTGGAGAAAGAGGCCGCGATGTCATGACCGAAACAGCCGCAGCCATAGCCGGCAACGAACCGGTGTTCAGCGACGTTGGAAGCGGCTCTGCCATGCGAAAAATCGCGGTGCGGGCCCGCGCCGGCGGCGCCCCCGGACTGTTCTGGCTCAGCGGTTTCAATTCGGACATGCAGGGTACCAAGGCGCTGGCGCTGGACGGCTGGGCCGCCGAACACGGCCGCGCCTGTGTCCGGTTCGATTATTCCGGCCATGGCATCAGCGGCGGCGCGTTTATCGACGGCACGATCGGACGCTGGCTGGAAGAAAGCATCGCGGTGTTCGACCGGTTCTGCAACGGCCCGCAGGTCGTGATCGGCTCGTCGATGGGCGGGTGGATGGCGCTGCTGCTGGCCCGCGAAATTGCCCGGCGCCGGGAGCCGACCGGCGCCGGCTTGGCGGGGCTGGTGCTGATTGCCCCGGCCCCGGATTTTACCGAAGAGCTGATGTGGAAAGGATTTCCGCCGCAGGTGCGGCAAGAGATCGAAACCAAGGGCGTCTGGCTGCGGCCATCGGAATATGGCGACCCGTATCCGATCACGCGCCAACTGATCGAGGAAGGCCGCAACCACCTGCTGCTCGGCTCGACAATCGAGGTCGGCTGCCCGGTGCGCATCCTGCAGGGGGCGCGGGATCCGGACGTGCCGTGGCAACACGCGTTCGCGCTGGCGCACCGGCTGCCCGGCGACGATGTGGTGCTGACCATGATTCAGGACGGCGACCACCGCCTGTCGCGGCCGCAGGACGTCGCGCGGATCATCGCGGCGGTTAAGGAGTTTGAGTGAGGATGGCCGTTTTCGTCGTCATGCCCGGCCTCGTGCCGGGCATCCGCGTCACCTTCATCCGACAAGAACGGCGCGGGACCATGGCGCAATCTATGCGACGAAATCAAGTCGCGTCATGGCAGCCAAATCGCCATTCCGCCCGCACGCCATCGTCCGGCTCCGCGCCGATTGCATTCGCGGCCAGCGATTGAAATTGCTCCGGTCCCATCAATCGCGACAGCGCCCATACCGCGGCGCCACGCACCAGCGCACTGTCATCGCCCAGCAGACCGCCGGCCTTGCCTGCGAGCGAGGTATCGGCGGAATTCCCGATCGCGATCAGCACATTGCGGATGAATCGATCGCGGCCGATGCGCTTGACCGGCGATTTCGCGAACAGGGCACGAAAACCGGCGTGGTCGAGACCGGCCAGTTCCGCCAATGCCGGCGCGCGCAACGCTTCGCGCGCGGAAAGTTTTAGTTCGCGCCCCGACCGGGCGAACTTGTTCCAGGGACACACGGCAAGGCAATCGTCGCAGCCATAGATGCGGTTGCCGATGGCCTTGCGGAACTCGCGCGGGATCTGGGCCTTGCTCTCGATGGTCAGGTACGAAATGCAGCGCCGCGCATCGAGCCTGTAGGGGCCCGGAAACGCGGCGGTCGGGCAGATGTCGAGACAGGCCTGGCACGAGCCGCAGTGATCGGGTTCGGCTTGATCGCGCGGCAGATCCAGCGTGGTGAAGATCGCGCCGAGAAACAGCCACGAGCCGAACGCGCGCGAGACGAGATTGGTATGCTTGCCCTGCCAGCCGAGGCTCGCGGCCTGCGCCAGCGGCTTCTCCATCACGGCGGCGGTATCGACGAATACTTTTACCTCGCCGCCGGCGTTGGCGATCAGCCATCGCGCCAGAGTTTTAAGCCGCTTCTTGATCAGGTCATGATAGTCGTCGCCGCGGGCGTAAACCGAAATCGCGCCGCGGGTGCGCTGCTCCAGGATCGCAAGCGGGTTCTCATCCGGTCCATAATTGACGCCCAGCATGACGACGGAGCGCACATCGGGCCACAGCACCCGCGGATCGGCGCGGCGCTCCGGCTTTGCGGCGAGCCAATCCATATCGCCGTGGCCGCCGGATTCGATGAATCTGTGGAAGTATCTGCCGGCGTCGCCGATCGCGCCGGGGTCAGCGACGCCGACGCAATCGAAGCCGAGCGCGAGCGCTTCGCGCGCGAGGCCGGTTTTGAGGGGAGCGTTCACCATCGCCGTCGTCCCCGCGAAGGCGGGGACCCATAACCACCGCTGTATATGTCGATACGATGCCGTTGCCGCACATCCGTCACCGAACTCGAACGGGGGCGTGTATGGGTCTCCGCTTTCGCGGGGACGCGGGAAAGTTCAGCGTTCAGAAATCCAGGTCCACATAGGTGCGCGATGCCGGCACGCCTGCCAGCCATTCGCCCAGCAGCGGACGGAATGACGGGCGGGATTTTATCCGCGCATACCACGCCTTTGCCGCGTCGTCCTCGCTCCATGGCACATCGCCCAGATAGTCGATCGCCGACAAATGCGCCGCGGCGACCAGGTCCGCATAGGTGAGCCGGTCGCCGGCGAGAAAATTCCGCGTTCGCGCCAGCCAGCCGATATAGGCCAGATGATAGCGCACATTGACGGTCGCCGCGCGGATCACGTCCATCGCCGGCGCGCCGCCGCCATTGTCCTCGCTCATGAAACGCTTGTAGATGCGCTCGGTCACCAGAGGACCGCTGGCTTCCTCGAAGAACTTCTCGTTGAACCATGTCGTCAGGCGGCGCACCTCGATGCGCTCGGCCATCGCCACCGGCAGCAGCCGGCGTTCCGCCATGGCGGCGCCGTGGGCTTCGTCGAGATATTCGGCGATGACGCCGGCACCCGGTATCGGCGGGAAACCCTCGGTCATCAGCACCGGCGTGGTACCTGCCGGATTGAGCATCAGGAACGCTTCCCGCCGCTCCCATGCGCGTTCCTCCACCAGACGCAGGTCAAGACCATGCTCCCCCATGGCAAGACGGATGAAGCGCGAATGCGGACAGAACGGGTGATGGAGAAGCGTGAACATGAAGCCCTTGATAGATTCGCGGTACTTAACGAATTCTCACCGGCGGCCGGATTGGCGCGCCAAACTACCTAAGACCACGGTTGAGGCAACCCGCGTTTTTGCATTTTGACGTTGCGGCAGTCATGCGAATAAGCGAGAAGGACGCGGCTTTCGGCGGCAGTCACGGACCAAATCATGATTTCCGATTCGATCAGGGCGGTGGTTCTCGGCGTCGTCGAGGGCGTGACCGAGTTTCTGCCGGTGTCCTCCACCGGCCATCTTTTGCTGGCGGAACGGTTTTTCGATCTCGGCGAGGATAATTTCTGGAAGAGCTTTGCGGTGCTGATTCAGCTCGGCGCCATCCTCGCCATCCTCGCGATCTATTTCGTCAGATTGTGGCGGATCGCGCTCGGCATGTTCTCCAGTCCCGAGGACCGGCGCTTCGTCATCGGGGTGCTGGTGGCGTTTTTGCCCGCGGCAGTGATCGGGGCGGCCGCCGGCGGCTATATCAAGAGCTATCTGTTCAATCCGTGGGTGGTGTGCTTTTCGCTGATCGTCGGCGGCGCCATCCTGCTCTGGGTCGATCAACTCGACCTCGAGCCGCACGAGCACGACGCCACCACGTTTCCACTGCCGATGTACCTGAAGATCGGATTCGCGCAGTGCCTGGCGATGATCCCGGGCGTGTCGCGCTCCGGCGCCAGCATCGTGGCGGCGATGCTGCTTGGCGCCGACAAGCGCGCGGCGGCGGAATTCTCGTTCTTCCTCGCGATCCCGACCATGTTCGGGGCGTTCGTCTACGATCTTTACAAGAACCGCGCGGACATGACGGCGGATCATATCGGCATCGTAGCAATCGGGTTCGCGGTGTCATTCGTCACCGCGATCGTCGTGGTCAAGACGTTTTTGAATTACGTCACCCGGCACGGTTTTACGCTGTTCGCGTGGTGGCGGGTCGTCGTCGGCACGCTGGGCCTGATCGCCCTGGCGCTGGGGAAGTAGCGCAGGTCGTCGCCGCGAAGGCGGGGACGACGATAGGCTACGCGCTCTTCTTCTGAAACTGTCCGGCGGCGCGGAAGCGCCAGAGGTACTGCGGCGCGATGGCCTCCAGCGAATCCGGGGTGATGCCGAGGCCCTGCAGCGTCAGGCCTGCGGCGCGGGCCGCGTCCGATACCACATTGTCGCTGCGCAGCAGCGCGACCTGATCCGGCGTGAGCTTCAAGGCTCCCGGCGCGAACTGCAGCGCCAGCGCCTGCAGGTTTGCGAGGCCGAACGGCAGCGACATCAGCACGCGCTTGCGTTCGATCACACGGAGGATGATTTCCATGATCTCGCGCATGGTCAGCACTTCCGGGCCGCCGAGCTCATAAATGGCGCCCGGCACGGTCTTGCCGTCGACGGCGTCGGCGACTGCGGTGGCGACGTCACCGACATAGACCGGCTGCAATTTCGTCAATCCGCCGCCGATCAGCGGCAGCATCGGCGATATCCGCGCCAGCGCGGCGAAACGGTTGCTGAACTGATCCTCGGGGCCGAACACCACCGAGGGCCGCAGGATCGTCGCGGAGGGCACGGCCCCGAGCACCGCCCTTTCGCCGGCTGCTTTGGAGCGTCCGTAGCGTGCGGGCGAATTCTCATCGGCGCCGATGGCGGAGACATGGACCATCCGCGCGCCGGCGGCATGCGCGGCCCTTGCCACGGCGCCGGCGCCAGCCCCCTGTACCGCGTCGAATTTCTGCGCGCCGCTTTCAGCCAGGATACCGACCAGGTTGACCGCGGCGTGGCTGCCATGCAGGGCGGCCGCGATCGAGGCCGGATAGCGCAGATTCGCCTGCACCGCGTGGATTTGGCCGACCTTGCCGAGCGGCTGCAGATGGCCGGCGAGTTCCGGGCGGCGCACCGCCACCCGGATGCGGTAGTCGCGCTTGGCCAGGGCGCGGACCACGTGCCGGCCCAGAAAACCCGATCCGCCGAAAACCGTAACCAGGGTGTCGATATTGGAGGGCATGGGACGGATCCTGCAGGCAAATTGATCGATCGCGCGGTGTTTCGGCGTTTCGCGATACGCCATGGCGCCGGCGCTGTACAGCGCATTTGGGCGGCACGCCGACGATTTGACAAGCGCGCGGCCGACCAATAGTAACCGGCCCGGGCCCAGGTGGCGGAATTGGTAGACGCGCTGGCTTCAGGTGCCAGTGGCTTAACGGCCGTGAAGGTTCGAGTCCTTTCCTGGGCACCATTTGCCCGAGCCCTGATCCCGTTCATGGCATTTCAACGCCAGTTTGGATTCCATCGATTCGACGCGTCCGCCGAGAGACCGAGACATCATGACCATCCGCCTGCATCGCGGCGATCTGCCGGATTTGTCGCGCTATACCGGTTCGGTGGCGATCGATACCGAGACCATGGGCCTGCACCCGCATCGCGACCGGCTCTGCGTGGTGCAACTGTCGCCTGGCGACGGCAGCGCCGATGTGGTGCAGATCCCGCAGGATCGCGGCGACGCGCCGAACCTCAAGGCGCTGCTCGGCAATCCCGGCATCACAAAAATTTTTCATTTCGCGCGGTTCGATCTCGCGGCGCTTTATAATGCGTTCGGCGTGATGCCGCGGCCGGTGTACTGCACCAAGATCGCCTCCCGGCTTTGCCGCACCTATACCGACCGCCACGGCCTGAAGGATCTGGTGCGCGAGGTGCTCGGCATCGACCTGTCGAAGCAGCAGCAGTCGAGCGACTGGGGCTCGCAAAGCTTGAGCGACGCGCAGCTCGCTTATGCCGCCTCCGACGTGCTGCATCTGCATGGCCTGCGCCAGCGGCTCGATGCCATGCTGGCGCGCGAGGGCCGCAGCGAACTGGCCGAGGCGTGTTTCGCGTTTCTGCCGACGCGGGCGAAACTCGACCTGCAGGGCTGGGACACCGAGGACATTTTCGCGCATTCGTGACGAACCCGCGGAACAGCGTCGAGAACGCCGCATTGCATCGGCGGCACCATGGCGCACCGGTCCGCCCCGTTTCGGTCACACTGATCGTTCTGATGAGGCTGTATAATCAGGCATTTCGGCGTAGATTATCCGGGTCGGGCCTCAAAACGTTCTTTGGCGCTTCGGAGCAGCGGTGCATTCGGTTCAGAATCCAGCCATTCAAGCCGGAATGGATGCGCGGTTTGCCATCGCCGCGCGCCACAGCCGCATGGTGCGCATATTGCGCGTCGCGGTTCCGACGGTGGTGGTGCTGGCGATGACCGGGGTGGTGGCGATCTCGATCTTCAATCCGTTTCGCGCCTTGATGAAACAGTTGCCGGTCGATATCGACAACCTCGTCGTGTCCGGGAGTAAGATCACCATGGAATCGCCGCACATGTCGGGCTTCTCACCGGATCAGCGGCCGTATGAATTATGGGCCAAAACCGCGACCCAGGACCTGACCGATCCCGATCGCGTCGAACTGAAGGTATTGCGGGCCAAGATACTGCAGGAAGATCGCTCGACCGTGACGATGGAGGCCCGCACCGGGCTGTTCAATACCAAGTCGCAGATCCTTGATCTGCGCAAGGACATCTTCCTGCAATCCTCCACCGGTTATGAAGCGCGGCTGTCCCAGGCCCTGCTCGATATCGCCAAGGGCACCGTGACTTCGGAGGAACATGTCGACGTCAAACTGCTGAACGGAACGCTCACCGCCGACAAGCTTCGGATTACGGAAAAGGGTGAGCTGATTCGATTCGAGGGCCACGTGGTGATGAACCTGATCATGGACAACCTCGAGCCCGCCGCCGCCGAGCCCGTCAACGAGCCTGCACGCGAACCGGCGGCGGTGCAGCCAACCAAAGCGCGGCCGTCAACGGGCAAGCGCGCCAACGCGAAGTGAATTTTGAGATGACGTTGCTCCATCGCAAGACAGCCCGGCGTTTCCAGCGCGGGATCCATGCCGGGTCGCTTGCGCTCGCGCTGATGACAGGCGGCGCGCATGCACAGAGCGCGGTGAAAGGCGTGCCCAACGCCATGCAGGGTTTTTCGCAAAATCGCGACCAGCCGATCCAGATCGAGGCGGCATCGCTGGAGATGCGCGACAAGAAGAAAGAAGCGACCTTCGCCGGCAATGTGAAGGTGGTGCAGGGCGATACCACCATGACGGCGAAGGCGCTGGTGGTGTTCTACGATCAAAGCAACGCGCCGGCACCGCCGGCCGCTTCCAAAGGCGCGAAGGCGGGTCCGATCCAGTCGGCAACCCCGGGTCCCGGCGGCAGTTCGTCGATCCGCCGGCTTGAGGCGAGAGGGAGTGTCGTCGTTACCCAGAAAGATCAGATCGTGACCGGCGAAACGGCGATCTTCGACACCAAAGCCAACCAGGTCACCATGCAGGGCGGTGTGGTGCTCACCCAGGGCCAGAATGTGCTGCGCGGCGACCGTCTGGTGGTGGACATGACCACCGGGATATCGCGCGTCGAATCCGAGACCGGACGCGTGCAGGGCCTGTTCCAGTCCTCGGGCGGCAGCGGCCCGCCTGCGATTCCCGGCATGCCGACTTCCGTGCCGGCGCCTGCCGCTCCGGGTGCCGCAAATAAACCGAAATAATATCAAACAGTTATTCGGAACATCCAGGCGCCACGGTTGAACCTGCCGGCGCGAGCCTGTATCTACGGCTCGGCCCGATGGCGGTGCATACGGTGTTTTTCTGGGCAAGCGGCCGCACCTCCTTCATGCTGCATGCGCAAAATCGAATCGCCGCGGCGTTTTGAGCGGATCAACTTGAAAGGCTGAGCAAGCGGGTATGGTGGATTTACTCGGCATGTTCCGTCGGCGCGCTTCGAAACGCGGTCCCAAAGGATTTGCGCGGTCGCATGAGGACATCACTGCGCTCGGCGACGACGTCGGCGGCATGCTGGCTCAGCCGGTGCGGGATGCTCCGCCGATCGCGCGCGACCCGCTCCGCGAAGCGCCGGTGTTGAAGCGGGAGGCCCCGCCTCCGGTTGCGGAAAAACCCCGGCCGCGCGCCGCAGGCAACGGCGCGGCGCCGCGGTTCGCCACCAAGGCCGGCTACCTCGCGGTTCACAGCGTGGAAAAGAGTTTCGGCTCGCGGCAGGTGGTGCGCGGTGTCAGCATCTATGTCCGGCGCGGCGAGGCGGTGGGTTTGCTCGGTCCGAACGGCGCCGGCAAGACCACGGTGTTCTACATGATCACCGGACTGATCAAGGCGGATCGTGGCGCCATCGAACTGGATGGCCATGACGTCACCAAGCTGCCGATGTATCAGCGCGCCCGGCTCGGGATCGGTTACCTGCCGCAGGAAGCGTCGATCTTTCGCGGCCTCACCGTGGAGCAGAATATCCGCGCGGTGCTCGAGGTGGTCGAACCCTCGAAAAAAAAGCGCGAGGCCGAGCTGAGCTCGCTGCTCGACGAGTTCAACATCGGACGCTTACGTAAAACGCCATCGATCGCACTGTCCGGCGGTGAACGCCGCCGCGTCGAAATCGCGCGCGCGCTGGCGACGCGGCCGAATTACATGCTGCTCGACGAGCCGTTCGCCGGCATCGATCCGATTGCAGTCGGCGATATTCAGGATCTGGTCCGGCATCTCACCAACCGCGGCATCGGCGTGCTGATCACCGACCATAATGTGCGCGAAACGCTGGGCCTGACCGACCGGGCCTATATCGTCTATGCCGGTGAAATTCTGACCGAGGGCAATCCGGACGAGATCGTCAACAACCCGGATGTACGGCGTCTTTACCTTGGCGAGGAATTCCGCCTGTAACCCAAATTTACAATTCGTCAAGCCGTATACATCAGCTTTCGAGTAGTTTAAGCAAGAATCGGACCAACTTTGGACCGCTCTTGGTTGTGGTGCTTGATACATGGCGTTGTCGCAGAGATTAGAGTTCCGCCAGTCGCAGTCGCTGGTCATGACGCCGCAGCTGATGCAGGCGATCAAACTGCTGCAGCTGTCGAACCTCGATCTGGCGACCTTTGTCGAGGATGAACTGGAACGCAATCCGCTGCTTGAGCGCGGCAATGACGGCACCGAGCCGCCGGTGCCGGGCGAGCCGGCGCCGGAACGCGCCGAGTTCTCCGACCGCGACGACGCCGGCTCCGATGAGGGCTATGGTGACCGTCCGGAATCCGCCCATGGCGCAGGCGGCGACGGGTTCGAACCCGCCCCGGAGGAGTGGCTGAACCGCGATCTCGGCAGCCGCGCCGAGATCGAGCAGACCTTGGACACCGGGCTCGACAACGTCTTTCCCGAGGAGCCGGCCGAGGCCGCCGCGCGCACCGCGCAGGACGCCGCCCCGACCGCCTACACCGAATGGGGCGGCGGCGCGTCGAACGACGACAGCTACAATCTGGAAGCCTTTGTCGCCGCCGAGGTCACGCTGGGCAGCCATCTTGCGGAGCAACTGGCGGTGGCCTTCGCCGCGCCGTCGCAGCGCATGATCGGACAATATCTGGTCGACCTGGTGGACGAAGCGGGCTACCTGCCGCCGGATCTCGGCCAGGCCGCCGAGCGGCTCGGCGCTTCCGCCCGCGACGTCGAAACCGTGCTTGCGACCCTGCAGAAATTCGATCCGCCCGGCGTCTGCGCGCGGACGTTAAGCGAATGCCTCGCGATCCAGCTGCGCGAGCTCAACCGGTATGACCCGGCGATGCAGGCGCTGGTCGAGCATCTCGATCTGCTGGCCAAGCGCGATATCGGAAGTTTAAGAAAACTCTGCGGCGTCGATGACGACGATCTTGCCGAGATGATCGCCGAAATCCGAAGGCTCAATCCGAAGCCGGGGCTGAAGTTCGGCTCGGCGCGGATGCAGACCGTGGTGCCGGACGTGTATGTACGGCCCGGCCCGGACGGCGGCTGGCATGTCGAACTCAACAGCGACACCTTGCCGAGGGTGCTGGTCAATCAGGTGTATTATTCCGAACTGTCGAAGACGATCCGCAAGGATGGCGACAAATCCTATTTCACCGATTGCCTGCAGAATGCGACGTGGCTGGTGCGCGCGCTCGACCAGCGCGCCCGGACCATCCTCAAGGTCGCTACCGAAATCGTTCGCCAGCAGGACGGATTTTTCACGCAGGGCGTGGCTCACCTGAGGCCGCTCAATCTCAAGGCGGTGGCGGACGCGATCCAGATGCACGAATCGACGGTGTCGCGCGTCACCGCCAACAAATACATGGCGACCAATCGCGGCAGTTTTGAACTGAAGTATTTCTTCACTGCGTCGATCGCCTCCGCGGACGGCGGGGAAGCCCATTCCGCGGAAGCCGTCCGTCACCACATCAGGCGATTGATCGACGCCGAAAGCCCGGTCGTGATCCTGTCGGACGACACCATCGTGGAACGATTGCGCGAGTCGGGTATTGATATTGCCCGCCGCACCGTGGCGAAATATCGCGAGGCGATGCGCATTCCGTCCTCGGTGCAGCGCCGCCGCGACAAGCAGAGCATGCTCGGCCATGCACTCTCGGCGCCTGCCGGATCGTCCGACCGGTCCCGCGACATCGCACCGGCTTGATCAGCGGCGGCCAATCTGGATAGTGCTTCCTCAACCCTGGACGAAACGAGGCATGACATGACCGTACGGGTCTCGGGCAAAAGCATCAGCGTTGGCGACGCATTGCGGGGACGGGTCAGCGAACGCACCGAAGAAGTCCTGCGCAAATATTTCGACGGCAATTATTCCGGGCATATCACGCTGAGCAAGGACGGTTTCGGCTTCCGTACCGATTGCGCGCTGCATCTGGATTCCGGGATTACCCTCGAGGCCGAGGCCAATGCAGCCGACGCTTACGCCAGCGCCGACCAGGCGCTGGCGATGATCGAAAAACGGCTGCGGCGCTACAAGAGCCGGCTCAAGGACCGCTCCGCGCGGAAGACGCACGCGGCTGCGGCGGCGATCGCGGAAATGGACATGCCGGCGCTGGACGCGCCGAGCTATGTCATTGAAGCCCCGGTACCGGACGGCGACGACGAGGTGACCGGCTATAATGCAGTCATCATCGCCGAAGCGACCACCTCGCTGAAACGGCTGTCGGTGAGCGAGGCGGTGATGGAGCTGGATTTGACCGGCGCCGCCGTAATCGTATTCCAGCATGGCAGCAGCGGCCGCGTGAACATCATCTACCGGCGCGCAGACGGCAATGTCGGCTGGATCGATCCGCCGGTGGTGAACTCCGGTGGTTAACGGAGGAACCGGCATTGACGCCCCCGAAGGCGGTCCCTATAAGTCCGCCGCCTTGCCGGGCCGGCCTGGAATTTAAGGAATTGGCACTGGTTTTGCGTTACGAATGGACGCTGTTCGGATCCAAAACTTTCCCGCTTGACGCCGCCTCCTGCTAGCCTATTTCACAACCGGACCACCAAACTTCACCTCGGAAGCCCCATGACGATTACCGATCTGGTCGCGCCCGAGGCGATTCTCCCGGCGTTGAAGGTCAACAGCAAGAAACAGGCGCTGCAGGAGCTGGCGGCGCGTGCGTCGGCGTTGACCGGACAGAATGAGCGCGCGGTGTTCGAGGTATTGTTGCAGCGCGAGAAGCTGGGGACCACGGCGGTCGGCTACGGCGTCGCCATTCCGCACGGCAAGCTGCCGAAACTGGAACGACTGTTCGGCCTGTTCGCGCGGCTGGAGCGTCCGATCGATTTCGAGGCGATGGACGGCCAGCCGGTCGACCTGATTTTCCTGCTGCTGGCGCCGGAAGGTGCGGGCGCCGATCACCTCAAGGCGCTGGCGCGGATCGCGCGCCTGTTGCGCGACCAGGACGTCGCCAAGAAACTGCGCGCTTCCCGCGATGCCCAGGCGATCTATTCGGTGCTGGCGCTGCCGCCGGCGAGCGCGGCGTAAAGGTAGCCTCAATCCTTCGAGATTATTTCCAGCCGGCATCCAGGCCGATGGCAGGCAAGGGCTTATGCGCCAAAAATACGCGGGCCGACTCCGATTAACCGGAAGCGGCCCGCCTATATCAACTTCACCGCCCCATTCAATGGCGGCGGCTTTGCCGCGCGTTCAGTGGACGCTGACGGCCTGCAGCTCGTTGCTCCAGGCATTGGCGATCGCGGCTTCACGGCTGTCGGTGAGCATGATCGGCTGGCCGCTCGCGGTATGCAGCGCGAACAGCTTCAGGCCCGGAGCAAGATGCGGTGCCTGCGGGAAAAGCCCCGGCACATCCTCGGAACGGATCTGTTTCACATAGGCGAGCTGGCCTTCACCGAGCAGCGCCAGCGCCTCGGGCGAGACGTCATTACCTTCAAACGCAATATTAACCTCAGTCATGGTCTCGACTCCTTCTGTAGACCAAGCGGTCGAGTCTGCTACTCGTTCCATTATTCGTGCTCATTGATAGCGATTGTCTTAACGACCTTTTCAGGTTCCGGCCTGGCGAGATCGATCGACAGCAGCCCGTTTTTCAGGTCCGCGCCCAGCACCTGCATCCCCTCCGCCAGCACAAAGGTGCGCTGGAAGTGGCGCGCGGCGATGCCGCGATGGATGTATTGCCGGGTTTTGTCGTCCTGCTGGCGGCCGCGGATGACGAGCTGATTTTCCTCAATCGTTACATCGAGTTGATCGCGGGTGAAGCCGGCGACCGCCAGCGTGATCCGCAATCGTTCGGGCTGGCCGTTGTGGCGGTCGCAGCGCTCGATGTTGTAGGGAGGATAACCGTCGGCACCCTTGACGACGCGATCAAGCGCACGCTCGATTTCGTCAAATCCCAACAGGAACGGGCTGGATAACGAAGGAACACGAGACATCACAAAGTCCTCTCGAAGCGACTTTGAGGGGCCCTTGCGGCACCCCATTTTTGGCCGTCCGGCGGTGTGCCGGGCGGTCAACCGCAATATGGGCATGATCTGCAAGGGGTTCAAGCGGTTCGGAAAACGGCTGGAATCCCGAAATGTCATTCCGGGGCGCGCGTCTTCGCGCCGCCCCGGAATCCAGATCAGGCGCCAAAGGGTCTGGATTCCGGGTCCGCGCTGAAGCGGGCGCGTCCGGAAATGACGGAAACCGGAGCTTACAGCCCGATCCGGCTGCGGCCGTCAGCACTGAACAGATGCAGCTTGTCGCGCGGGGCCGTGGCGCGGACACGCTGGCCGATGCCCGGCGCGCCGGTACCGGGGACGCGAATGATGACCTCGCCCGGCGGCAGTTCGCCCGGTCTGGCGCTCACCGTCGGGGCGTCGGCGGCCAACGAACGGATGCCATAGACGTAGGTTTCGGCGCCGACATGCTCGATCGCCTCCACACTAAGGTCGAGCGCGAGACCGCCTGCCGGCGTATCTCCCGATATGAGCAGGTCTTCCGGACGGACACCGAGAATGCCGTCGCCACTTGCGGCCTGAAAACCACCCGCGTCACGCAGCGGCATCAGATTCATCGGCGGTGCGCCGATGAAGGAAGCCACGAAGGTCGTCGCCGGCTTTTGATAGATTTGGAGCGGATTGCCTGATTGCTCGACTTGGCCGCCGTTCATCACCACCAGGATGTCGGCCAGTGTCATCGCCTCGAGCTGGTCGTGGGTGACGTAGATCGCCGTGGTTTTCAGCCGGCGCTGCAATTTCCGAATTTCGACGCGCATGGCGATGCGCAACTTGGCGTCGAGATTGGACAGCGGCTCGTCGAACAGAAACACTTTCGGCTGCCGCACGATGGCGCGACCCATGGCGACGCGCTGGCGCTGGCCGCCGGAAAGCTGCCGCGGCTTTCGTTGCAAGAGGGCGCCGAGTTCGAGAATTTTCGCGGCCTCGTTGACCCGTGTGTCGATTTCGTTTTCCGGCAAGCGGCGATTGCGCAGGCCATAGGCCATGTTGTTGTAGACGCTCATATGCGGATAGAGCGCGTAGTTCTGGAACACCATGGCGATGTCGCGCTCGGCCGGTTCGATCTCGTTGACGATACGTCTGCCGATGTCGATCTGGCCCGACGTGGTGGTTTCCAGCCCCGCAATCATGCGCAGCAGCGTGGACTTGCCGCAGCCGGAGGGGCCGACCAGCACGCAGAACTGGCCGTCTCCGACGTCGAGGCTGATACCCTTGATGGCCTCGAAGCCGCCGGCGTAGGTTTTGCGGACGTCGGTGAGGGTGACGTTAGCCATCGGGTCTTATTTCTCCGTCTCGACGAGGCCTCGCACGAACAGGCGCTGCATGAACACCACCACCGCGACCGGCGGCAGCATCGCCAGGATGGCGGTAGCCATCGCAAGCTGCCACTCCGCCAGCTCGTCGGTCGTGGCCAGCATTTTCTTGATGCCGGTGACGATGGTCTGCATCGAATCCTGCGTGGTGATCAGCAGCGGCCACAGATACTGGTTCCAGCCATAGATGAACTGGATCACGAACAGGGCGGCGATGGTGGTGACCGACAGCGGCAACAGCGTATCCTTGAAAAACCGGAACGGGCCTGCGCCGTCGATCTTCGAGGCTTCCAGCAATTCATCGGGAATAGTCATGAAGAACTGCCGGAACAGCAGCGTGCCGGTGGCGGATGCGATCAAGGGCAGGATCAGCCCGGCATAGGTATCGAGCATGTGCAGGTCCGCCACCACCTTGTAAGTCGGATAGATGCGGACTTCGACCGGCAGCATCAACGTTACGAAGATGATCCAGAATGCGGTCTGGCGGAACCGAAAGCGGAAATACACCACCGCGTAGGCCGACAGAATCGAAATGAAGATCTTGCCGACCGCGATGCCGATGGCGGAGACGAAAGAATTGACCAGCATGTGGCCGACCGGTTCGCGGCTGGTGCGCGAACCGCCGACGAAGATCGCCCGGGTGTAGTTTTCCAGGATGTGGCCGCCCGGCGATAACGGCATGTTGCCGCTGACCACGGTGGCCGCGTCGTGGGTGGAGGCGATCAATGCGAGGTAGACCGGAAATGCGACGATGAACACGCCGAAGGTGAGGATGGCGTAGGCGATGATGTCATTCCAGCGGCGGTGCTCGACCATCAGTACTGCACCCTGCGCTCGACATAGCGGAACTGGATCGCCGTGAGCGCGATGACGATCACCATCAGCACCACCGATTGCGCCGCCGAGCCGCCGAGATCGCCGCCGAGCCTGCCGTCGGCATAGACCTTGTAGACCATGGTGGTGGTGGCGCCGGCCGGCCCCCCGGCGGTTACCGCATCGATAATGCCGAACGTATCGAAGAAAACGTAGACGACGTTCACGACCAGCAGAAAGAAGGTGGTTGGGGACAGCAGCGGAAACACGATGGTCCAGAACCGGCGCAGCGGGCCGGCGCCGTCGATGGCGCCGGCTTCGAGGACGCTTTTTGGAATCGACTGCAGCCCGGCCAGGAAGAACAGAAAGTTGTAGGAAATCTGCTTCCATACCGCGGCCATCACCACCAGGATCATGGCGTGGGTGCCGTTCAGCAGCGGATTCCAGTCAAGGCCCATCAGCCGCAGCGGCCGGGCCAGCGTGCCGAGCGTCGGATGGAACATGAAGATCCAAAGCACGCCGGCAACCGCGGGCGCGACGGCATAGGGCCAGATCATGAAGGTCTTGTAGACCGGGGCGGCCTTGAGGTTCTTGTCGGCCTGGGTGGCAAACAGCAGCGCGATGCCGAGCGACAGCACCGCAACCAAGGATGAAAACACCGCCGTCGTCAGCATGGCCTTGTAATATTCGGGCTGCGCGAACAGCGACTGGTAATTCTCCAGGCCGATGAATTCGGACGACAGGCCGAACGCATCCTCGCGCAGGAACGATTGCCAGACCGCCTGGCTGGCCGGCCAGTAGAAGAACACGAATGTAATGATGAGCTGCGGCACCAGCAGCAGATATGGAAGCAGCTTGTTGTTGAAGACCGCGGACTTTTCCATTCAGTGCGTCAAGGTGCCTGTGTTAGGTGAACTCCCCCTCCCGAACCGGGAAAGGGAGTTTTGCGGATGGCTTACTTTGCGGTCTTTTCAAATGTACGCAGCATGGCGTTGCCGCGAGTAACCGCCGCATCAAGCGCTTGCTGCGCTGTTTTCTGGCCGGCAAGCGCTGCCTCCATCTCCTCGGCCCAGATGTCGCGCATCTGCACCATGTTGCCGAAGCGCAGGCCGCGCGAATTCTCGGTCGGCTCCTGGTTGGTCAGTTCTTTCAGCGGCGTCTGCAGGATCGGATTCTTTTCGTAGAAACCGTCGGCCTTGGTCTTTTCATAGGCCGCCTTGGTGATCGGCAGGTAGCCGGACTCCTGATGCAGCCTGGCCTGACGGTTGGTGTCGGACAGGAAAGCGAAGAATTTCGCGACGCCCTTGTATTCGTCGGGCTTCTTGCCCCCCATCACCCATAGCGATGCCCCGCCGATGATCGAGTTCTGCGGCGCGCCGGTGACGTCAGGATAATAAGGCATGGGCGCCGATGTGAAATCGAATTTGGCGGTGCCCTTCGCGCTCGAATAATAACCTGACGAGGTCAGGAAGATTGCACACTCGCCGGAGCCGAAGCGTCCTTCGCTGGCATTGCCGCGGCCCGAATAGTCGTAGGTCTTGTCCTTCTGCAGATCGATCAGGTTCTGCAGATGTTTGACCTGCAGCGGCGAATTGAACTTCAGCTCGGTGTCGAAGCCGTCGAGGCCGTTGGCCTTGGTGCCGATCGGCACGTTGTGCCACGCGGAAAACTGCTCGATATGCGCCCAGGTCGCCCAGGCATTGGAGAAGCCGCATGTCGCGTGACCCGCCGCCTTCAATTTTTTTGCCGCATCGAACACTTCCGGCCAGGTTTTTGGAATGTCGGCGACGCCGGCCTTCTTCAATTCATCCTTGTTGATCCACATCACCATCGACGACGAGTTGAAGGGAAACGACAGCATGTCGCCTTTCGAAGTCGAGTAGTAGCCGGTGATGGCCGGCAGGTATGCCTTCGGATCGAACGGCTCGCCGGCGTCCTTCATCAACTGATAAACCGGCTTGACCGCGCCGGTGGCGCTCATCATGGTCGCGGTGCCGACCTCGAACACCTGAATGATATGGGGCGCGTTGCCGGCGCGGAACGCGGCGATACCGGCGTTCATCGTGTCGGGATAGCTGCCTTTGAAGGACGGGACGACCTTGTAGTCCGGCTGACTGGCGTTGAATTCTTCAGCAAGCTTGTTGACGATGTCGTTATTGCCGCCGGTCATCGCGTGCCACCATTGAATCTCGGTGACGGCATGGGCAGGCGAAGCGAGCGCAACAATGATTGCCGCAGCGGCGCCGAAATGTCGAAGTGCCATTCAAATCCCTCCCGGTTGGATCGTCATCTTCGTTTCGCGCGATATCAGCGCCGGATGACGTGCAAATGACCGTATAAGCGAAAGGATGTTAGGGGGAAAGCGGAGCCTAGGGGAAGCGGGAAAATAGGCGGGGGCGGGACATTCGTCATGCGCGGGCTTGACTCCGCGCATCCATCATCCTCGCAAGACTGTTTCGACGAAGATGGAGGGCCGGGTCAAGCCCTGCTGGATGCCCACATCTCGCCGTCATTGCCGGGCTTGACCCGGCAATCCATCCCCTTCGAAACGACTCTTTCGAAGATGGATGGATACGCGGGTCAAGCCCGCCTATGACGAGATGCGGGAATCCAGTAGAGTCGAGCCCGGCCATGACAGGTCGATTGCACGGTCCCGGCTCTGCGGTGCGGCATCAAGAATGCCGCGCCGCGTCCGGGACGATGCTGAGCTAGCGCTTCCGTTCCGGCCCGCAAACCACGCCCTTTTCGACCAGGGCGTCGATCTCGCCGGTCGAATAGCCGAATTCCGTCAGCACGGCGGTGGCATGCTGGCTGAATTTCGGCGGCACGCTGCGCAAGGACGCCTTGCTGCGCGAAAGACGGATCGGCGAGGCCACGCCCTTGTACCAATCCTTCTCGACGACATCGCCACGGTACGCGGTGTGGGGAGCGGTCAGCGCCTGGTCGATCGATTGCACCGGACCGGCTGGAAGACCTGCAGCGAGCAGCCGGTTGCACAGAGGTTCGGCCTCGTGCTGGCTGAACACGGCCGCGAGTTCGTCACGCAACGCGTCGCGGTTGGCGATGCGGTCCTTGTTGCGCGCAAAGCGCGGATCGGCGCCCAGTTCCGGCTTGCCGATTTCGCGCGCCAGCTTGCGGAAGGTGCCGTCGTTGCCGACCCCGATGAAGATGTCGTCGGTTCGGGTCGGAAAGATCGCGTAAGGAACGAGATTGGGATGCTCGTTGCCGGTGAGGCTCGGCGGCTTGCCGTGCATGAAATAATTCGCCGCGTGCGGATGCATGATGGCAAGGCCGGTTTCATACAGCGTGGTTTCGAGGAACTGTCCAAGGCCGGATTTTTGCCGCTCCGCCAGTGCCATCAGGATGCCGATCGCGGCGTAAAGCCCGGTGGTGATATCGACCAGCGGCACCCCGATGCGCATCGGCCCGCTCTGCGGCGAACCGGTCGCGGCGATCATGCCGGTCATGGCCTGGATGATGGCGTCATAGCCGGGATTGCCGCCGCGCGGCCCGTCGCCGCCGAAGCCAGAAATCCGGCAATGCACCAGCTTCGGATATTTTTCACGCAAGCTCTCGTTGCCGATGCCCCATTTTTCCAGCGTGCCGGGCTTGAAATTCTCGATCAGGACGTCGGCGCCCTGCAGCATCCTGAGCAGGACGGCGCGGCCGCCCTCCATGGCGAGATCGAGCCCGATCGAGCGCTTGTTGCGGTTGATGCCGACGAAGTAGGCCGCATCCTCATCGTGGAATGGCGGGCCCCAATCGCGCACCTCATCGCCGGCGGGCGGCTCGACCTTGATCACGTCGGCGCCGTGATCGGCGAGGATCTGCGTGCAATAAGGCCCGCCGAGCACCCGGGTGAGATCGATGACGCGCAGCCCGGTCATTGCGCCGGGGGAGGGGTTAGGGGGCATGGGCGGACTGCTCTGGACGTTGTGAACACGACATGAAGACATAAAACATCAGAGACGCTTCTTCGCAAATGCGCGGTCCGATGCCGACGTCAAATATCTAAATATCCCTCAACGCGAAAGCCCGCTTTGGCGATACGGGTCCTCAGCCTCCAAGGTCGGCATTTGGAGGCGTGCATTACTTCGCCGGCGTTGTGTTTCGCCAGTCCCCCGCCTACGCCCTTCGGGCTGCGGCGAGGCAGCCTTCGTTTGCCTGGCTACGAGAGGCTAGCGTGCGCTTGCCTAGCCGTAGCTTGCCAAGCAAGCGAAGGCTGGTGGAGCCAAGCGGGGTCGAACCGCTGACCTCTTGCATGCCATGCAAGCGCTCTACCAGCTGAGCTATGGCCCCGAATTAGCCCGCGCTTCAAACGGCGCGGGCGGCAACCTTGAACACAGTTCAGGGCTGATCTCAAGTCTCCTCGTCACCCCCGACGTCACCGATGATGTCGGTCACGTCCTCGTCGCTTTCTTCCTCGTCGGCGATGAAGGTGGAATCGTCGTCATCGTCGTCTTCAATGGTTTCGTCGATCTCGATGTCGTCCTCGGACTCCGGAACGACGGCCTTGACCTTGCCGCTATTCTCCTCGGCATCGGCTTCCTCCAGCGGCACCAACTCTTCGGCCTCGGCGGGCTCCGGGGTAGCCTCGGCGGCAGATGCGGCGGCGGCGGCGCTGGCGCGGGCGGCCGCGTCGGCGCGGGTCCGCGGAGGCGCAATCGGCGCAATCGGCACCACCTCGCCTGTATAGGGTGAGATTACCGGGTTCTTGTTGAGATCATAGAATTTCTTGCCAGTCGTCGGGCAAATACGTTTGGTTCCGAGATCGGATTTGGCCACGTGGGGGATCCTGGGAATTTTTCGAAAAACGGTGCTTCACTTGGCTAGTTGCGCTGCCCCTGTCAATAGCGCTTTGCGATGATGGACGGCCGCGTGACGGGGCGTGGCCCATGTGTTACGTGCGGCGCGCGCAGAGGACACAATCTTGACCCATTTTCACTCCTCGACTCCGCTGGAAGCCCGAGCCGGCGGCGCCTTGACCGGAACCGTCCGCGTTCCCGGTGACAAGTCGATATCACACCGCGCCCTGATCCTGGGCGCACTGGCGGTCGGCGAAACCCGGATCACCGGACTGCTCGAGGGCGAAGACGTGCTCAATACCGCCCGGGCGATGCAGGCGCTGGGCGCGCGGGTCGAGCGCCGAGGTGCAAACGGCGCTGCTGTCTGGTCGGTCCGCGGCGTCGGTGTAGCCGGTTTTGCCCAGCCGGACGCGCCGCTCGATTTCGGCAATTCCGGCACCGGCTGCCGGCTGGTGATGGGCGCGGTGGCCGGCTGTCCGATCGCGGCCACCTTCGACGGCGATGCATCGCTGCGTTCCAGGCCGATGCGGCGCGTGCTCGATCCGCTGGAACTGATGGGCGCGCGGGTCGCCGGCGCCAAGGAGGGCGGCCGGCTGCCGCTGTCGCTGCAAGGCGCGCGCGATCCGCTGCCGATCCTCTATCGTACCCCGGTGGCGTCGGCGCAGATCAAGTCCGCGGTACTGCTGGCGGGACTGTCGGCGCCGGGTATCACCACGGTGATCGAGACCGAGGCCAGCCGCGACCACACCGAACTGATGCTGCAGCATTTCGGCGCCGAGATCGCATCCAAGCGCGACGGCAGCCATGGCCGCAGGATTGCGCTGACCGGACAACCGGAATTGCACGGCGCCGACGTCGCGGTGCCGGCCGATCCGTCATCGGCCGCGTTCCCGATCGTGGCGGCGTTGATCGTCGGGGGCTCCGAGATCGTGCTGACGGACGTGATGACCAACCCGCTGCGCACCGGGCTGTTCACCACGCTGCGCGAGATGGGTGCCTCGATCGAGCAGAGCGAGGTGCGCGGCGACGCCGGCGAGCCGATGGCGCAATTGCGCGTGCGCGCCTCAAGACTGCGCGGCGTCGAGGTGCCGGCGGAGCGCGCGCCGTCGATGATCGACGAATATCTCGTGCTGGCGGTAGCCGCCGGCTTTGCCGAGGGCACTACCGTCATGCGCGGCCTGCAGGAACTGCGGGTCAAGGAATCGGACCGGCTCGAGGCGACCGCGGCAATGCTGCGCGTCAACGGCGTCAAGGTGGAGATTGCGGGCGACGACATGATCGTCGAGGGCCGGGGACAGGTGCCCGGCGGCGGCCTCGTCGCCACCCACATGGACCATCGCATCGCGATGTCGGCGCTGGTGATGGGGCTTGGCTCCGACAAGCCGGTGAAGGTTGACGACACCGCCTTCATCGCCACCAGTTTTCCGACCTTTATCCCGATGATGCGCGCGCTCGGGGCGGAGTTTTCGTGAGGCAGTCCCGATGAGCCCAGCCTTCGACCGCGACGCGCTGCTTGATGCATTCGACCGCATCGGCTACGCCGCGATCGATGCCGGCACGAAGTTGCAGATCGCGGTCTATGGTGGCTCGGCGCTGATGCTGGCAAGCAATTTCCGTTTCGCGACGGGAGCCGTCGATATCGCCGAAATCGGCGACAGGTGGCCGGCGTGGCTAAGCCGCGTTGTCGCGGCGATCGCGCGCGAAAAGAACTGGAACGCGGATTGGCTCAATGACGCGGTGACATTTCATCTCAGTCCATTGGCCGAACTGCAGCGCGATCATCTGCCGTTCGGCAACTTCCCCCGCCGGACCGAGGCCGTGGGTCTGCCGACAAGCAGCATTTTGTGCTAAAACGCCTGTTATCCCAGGACCAGCCACCGATGCGCCCAAATACCCTCGCGGAAGCGACGACGAGAATTGAGCGGGGCGAACCGCTGGAAAAAGCGCTGTTCGAATTTCTCGATGCATTCCACACCGCTCCGGACGCCGCCAGCCGCATCGAAATGCTGCGCGACGAGCCGTTATTGATCGGCGCACGCCAGGACGCGCTGATCGGCGCGGTCGCCGAATATCTGTCGCATGAATATGCCCTGCCGCGCGTCCCGGCATGGGCTTTCAGGCCGTCGCGGTATCCTGACCATGCATGGCATACCACGGCATTTGAGAATGCCGCGATGCGCGAATATCTCACCTTCTCAAGCCCTGCCGAATTCGCCTCGCCAAACATATTCACCGAGGAACGGCCGTTGCGCCGCGCGCGTGGTCCTCTCAACCGTGCGGGACGCGCGCCGACATGATCATCGCCATCGACGGACCGGCCGCCTCCGGCAAGGGCACGCTGGGCAAGCGGCTCGCCCGGCACTACCGTTATCGCCACCTCGATACCGGCGTGATCTACCGCGCGGTCGCCAAGGCGCTGCTGGATGCCGGAGCCGATCTGACCGATGAGATGCTTGCGGTCTCCGCGGCGCTGGAACTTGATCCCGAAAAGTTCGGCGATCCGGCCCTGAAGACCCAGGCCGTGGGCGAGGCCGCCTCGGTGGTCTCCGCGATCCCGAAAGTACGGGAGGTTTTACTGAATTTTCAGCGGCAGTTCGCGGCCGATCCGCCTGGAGCCGTACTTGACGGCCGCGACATCGGAACCGTGATCTGCCCCGATGCCGACGTGAAAATCTTCGTCGTCGCCGATCCCAAGGTCCGAGCCCGCCGCCGCACCCTGGAAGCCCGGGCGCGGGGCGAGGATGCCGACGAGGCGTTGGTGCTGGCGGATATCCTCAAACGCGACGAACGCGACCAGAACAGGGCCGTTGCGCCTTTAAAGCCGGCAAAAGATGCATACTTGCTCGATAACTCGCAGTTGGATATAGAAGGCGGCGTCCGGGCCGCCATCGACATTGTCGAGGCCGTCCGAGCGGGCCGGCTTAGGGTTTGACGCCCTGCCGTCATTGGAGGAAAGCCCGCTCCCGGTCTTGAGTTCGAAAGCTCTGACCCCGGACAAAATCAACGTATCGATCGTGCAGGCATGCTGCCGGCCCGCTCTCGTGAATTTTTTGCGAGGCGGTTGTCGGGACTTGCGGACCCCGACGCTTCACGGAGCGATGCGCCCTTTAACCCGAATGGCCGGCGACACCCGCATCTGGAGAACACATGGCTTCGACTGCTTCTTCCTATAGTCCCTCGCGCGACGATTTTGCCGCGATGCTCGATGAATCCTTCGCCGGCGGAAATCTGCAGGAAAGCTCCGTCATCAAGGGCATCGTTGTCGCGATCGAAAAAGACATGGCCGTGATCGACGTCGGCCTCAAGACCGAAGGCCGGGTGGCGCTTCGCGAATTCAACGGCCCCGGCCGCGAGGCCGACCTCAAGGTCGGCGACGAGGTCGAGGTGTTTCTCGACCGCATCGAAAATGCGCTCGGCGAAGCCGTGCTGTCGCGCGACAAGGCGCGCCGCGAGGAAAGCTGGGGCAAGCTGGAAAAGGCCTTCAACAACAACGAGAAGGTTCACGGCGTCATCTTCAACCAGGTCAAGGGCGGTTTTACTGTCGATCTGGACGGCGCGGTCGCCTTCCTGCCGCGCTCGCAGGTGGACATTCGCCCGATCCGCGATGTCGCACCCCTGATGAACAATTCGCAGCCGTTCCAGATCCTCAAGATGGATCGCCGCCGCGGCAACATCGTGGTGTCGCGCCGCACCGTGCTGGAAGAGACCCGCGCCGAGCAGCGCCAGGAACTGGTGCAGAACCTCGAAGAGGGCCAGGTGATCGACGGCGTGGTCAAGAACATCACCGATTACGGGGCGTTCGTCGACCTCGGCGGCATCGACGGCCTGCTGCATGTGACCGATATCGCCTGGCGCCGGGTCAATCACCCGACAGAGGTTTTGACCATCGGCCAGACCGTGAAGGTGAAGATCATCAAGATCAACCACGAAACCCACCGCATCTCGCTCGGCATGAAGCAGCTGCTGGACGATCCGTGGCAGGGCATCGAGGCGAAGTACCCGCTCAATGCGCGTTTCACCGGCCGCGTCACCAACATCACCGACTACGGCGCGTTCGTTGAACTGGAGCCCGGCATCGAGGGCCTGATCCACGTCTCCGAAATGTCGTGGACCAAGAAGAACATGCACCCCGGCAAGATCGTCTCGACTTCGCAGGAAGTCGAAGTGCAGGTGCTCGAAGTCGATTCCGTCAAGCGCCGGATTTCGCTCGGTCTGAAGCAGACCATGCGCAATCCGTGGGAAGTGTTCATCGAAAAATTCCCGGTCGGCTCCACCGTCGAGGGCGAGGTCAAGAACAAGACCGAATTCGGCCTGTTCCTCGGGCTCGACGGCGACGTCGACGGCATGGTGCATCTGTCCGACCTCGACTGGAAGCTTCCCGGCGAGCAGGTGATCGACAACTTCAAGAAGGGCGACATGGTCAAGGCCATCGTGCTCGATGTCGATGTCGAAAAGGAGCGCATCTCGCTTGGCGTCAAGCAGCTCGAAGGCGATCCGTTCGCAGAGCCGGGCGACGTCAAGAAGGGCGCCGTCGTGACCTGCGAGGTGCTCGAGGTGAAGGAAAGCGGCATCGAGGTTCAGATCTCCGGCACCGACTTCACCACCTTTATCAAGCGGTCCGAACTGGCGCGCGAGCGCTCGGATCAGCGCGCCGAGCGTTTCGCGGTGGGCGAGAAGGTCGATGCGCGCGTGATCCAGTTCGACAAGAAGGCCCGCAAGGTGCAGGTGTCGATCAAGGCGCTCGAAGTCGCCGAAGAGAAGGAAGCCATCGCGCAGTACGGGTCCTCGGATTCCGGCGCGACGCTGGGCGACATCCTCGGCACCGCGCTCAAGGGACGCGCGGAGAAGTAAGGGCCGGCGTGGTCACAAATATGGGGCTTCGGTTTCGACCGGAGCCCTTTTTGTTTTTGTAACGGAGAAACTCATTTTGCGTCATGCGCGGGCTTGACCCGCGTATCCATCCATCTTCGGAATAGTCCTTTCGAAGGGGATGGATGGCCGGGTCAAGCCCTACTGGATGCACACATCTCGCCGTCATGCCCGGCCTTGTGCCGGGCATCCACGTCTTTCTTTCTGATGTGGAGCAAGACGTGGATGGCCGGGACAAGCCCGGCCATGACGTAGAACGCGCTGCCCGGCCTTATGCCGGGCATGACGTAGACCGCGCTGTCATGCCTGGCTTTGCCGCGCATGACGGCGATGTGTGCATCCAGTAGGGTCAAGCCCGGCCATGACGCCGGGAGAGGCACGCCGAGCCTTCAGCATGATCCACCCTGGCGAAACCACATCCAGGTAGGGCCTTGTTTTCTTCATATTGCATCGCAATTGATGTAATCAGATAACCCGATGGCTACGCTGCGGATGCAAAACGCGGGGCAGCTCAGGAGAACTTCGATGCCGCTTGATTCCGATGTGATCGTCGACCGCCGCAGGATGCGCCGCAAGCTGACGTTCTGGCGCGTCGCCGCGGTGGCGGTGGCGATTGCGGCGATCTTGACGGTGGGAGTGCTGGCGACGCCGGCGGGCCGTCAGGCGCTCGCGGTGTCCGGCTCGATCGCGCGCGTCAACATCGAGGGCCTGATCCGCAGCGATACCGAACGCGTCGAGGCGCTGGGGCGGCTTGAAAAATCACCGGCCGCGGCGGTGGTCGTGCACATCAACTCGCCCGGCGGCACCACCGCCGGCTCCGAGCAGCTTTACGACGCGCTTGTTCGCCTGAAGGCGAAGAAGCCGCTGGTGGTGGTGGTCGACGGGCTGGCCGCGTCGGGCGGCTACATCACGGCAATCGCGGCCGATCACATTGTCGCCCAGCAGACCTCGCTGGTCGGTTCGATCGGCGTGCTGTTTCAGTTTCCGAATTTCACCGAATTGATGAAAACCGTCGGCGTCAAGGTCGAGGAGGTGAAGTCGTCGCCCCTGAAAGCGGCGCCGAACGGTTTTGAGCCGACCAGCGAGGCCGCACGTGCCGCGCTCGATGCGCTGGTGAAGGATACCTATGCGTGGTTTCGCGGGCTCGTGAAAGAGCGCCGCGGCATGGACGATGCATTGTTGGAAAAAGTCGCCGACGGGCGCGTCTTCACCGGACGCCAGGCGGTCGATCTCAAGCTGATCGACCAACTCGGCGACGAGAAGACCGCGATCGCGTGGCTGGTCGCGAACAGGAATGTCAAAAGCGATCTGCCGGTACGGGACTTCAAGTTGACGCCGCGGTTCAGCGATCTGACGTTTCTGCGGACTGCCGCCTCGATCACGCTGGATGCGCTCGGTTTGAGCGCGATGGCGCGGCAGATCGAGCAGGCCGACGTCGCGCAAGCGATCGAACAGCTCGGCGCCGGCGGCATGCTGGCGCTATGGCGTCCGGGAGCGTCGAACTAAACCCTGTAAGTCCCTTTCCGTCGCATTCTCCCGCAATGCGGGCCTTGTCGCACCCCCCGATCCGGCCGTTTTGTCACGTGTTTTCGCAACCCCGTAGTTTCATTTAGCGTCTTGACAGTTCAAGGCATTTTCACGGAAATGGATGTCCCCACGGCACGGGTCACGTCACCGATGATCAAATCCGAACTCGTTCAACGCATCGCCGAGCACAACCCGCACCTTTATCAGCGGGATGTGGAGAACATTGTGAATGCGATCCTCGATGAAATCGTTGCAGCGCTCGCGCGTGGTGACCGCGTCGAACTGCGCGGTTTCGGCGCATTCTCGGTGAAGCATCGCCCGGCGCGCGCGGGCCGCAATCCGCGTACCGGCGCCCATGTGCCGGTCGATCAGAAGAGCGTGCCGTTTTTCAAGACCGGCAAGGAAATGCGCGAGCGGCTGAATCGCGAGCCCGGGGCTCCCGACGCGGGCGCGTGAGCATTTTTGAAAACGCGTATTCTGCCGCAGATAAGTTTACGCAATCCGCATAAACTTGATTGCGGAGCCAAATGGTACCCGCTTTGCGGAATACGCGTCACGGTCGCTTACCGCGAGAGAGGTCCATGCGAAAGTTTTTCACAGTCCTGATCGTGATTCCGCTCGGCCTGCTCTTCATCGTCTTTGCGGTCGCCAACCGGCATCTGGTCACGGTGTCGTTCGATCCGTTCAATTCCATCGAACCGTCGGCCGGCATCCGGATGCCGCTGTTCATTGTCATTATCGTTGCGGCGATTCTGGGCGTGGTGGCTGGCGGTGCCGCAACCTGGCTCCGGCAGCGTCACTGGCGGCGGGCCGCGCGGCAGTTTGAAGCCGATGCACGGCAGGCGCGGGCGCAACTGGCGGACCTGCGCGCCACGGCGTCGCCGCGCGATCCGCAGCGCTTTCTGGCGCTGCCTTCGCAGGATGCAAGGTACGTGGCCGGCGGGCGAGACAAGCGTGGCGCGACGTTGTAGAACCCGCCCCATCGCTGATTTCCTGCCCCTCGTAGCTGCCTGTCTCAACCCGTGCCCAGAGCCATGCCCCTGATCGTCAAAATTTGCGGCCTGTCGACACGCGAGACGCTCGACATCGCGTTGCAGGCCGGTGCGGACATGGTGGGTTTTGTGTTCTTTCCCCCGTCGCCCCGGCATCTCGGCCTGGAAATGGCCCGCGAACTCGGCAAGCAGGCGAAGGGCCGCGCCGTGAAGGTCGCATTATCGGTCGACGCCGATGATGCAACGCTCGCAAATATCGTCGAGGTGCTGCAGCCGGACCTGTTGCAACTGCATGGCCGGGAATCCGTGGCGCGGGTGCGCGACATCAAGCAGAAATCCGGACTGAAGGTGATGAAGGTGCTTGCCGTCGAAACCTCCGCCGACCTTGCGGCGCTGCCGGGTTATGCGGCGGTCGCCGACCACATCCTGTTCGACGCCCGTGCTCCGAAAGAAGCGACGCGCCCCGGCGGCCTCGGCGCGGTGTTCGACTGGCATGTGCTGGAAAATCTCGATCTCGGGGTACCGTTCATGGTTTCCGGCGGCCTCCATGCCGCCAATGTCGCGGAAGCCGTGCGCGTCGCGCGCGCCGGCGGGGTCGATGTATCCTCCGGCGTGGAAAGCGCGCCGGGCATCAAGGATCCCGACATGATCCGCGCTTTCATTCGCGCCGCGCGCTTAGTCGACGGCGTCCTGCCCGGGCTTGTCCCGGGTGCCCACTGTGGAAATGGCAGCAAGCAAGACCTGGGTGGCCGGGACAAGCCAGGCCATGACGAAAGGTAGCGATGAACACAGCCTTGCTTAATTCCCTGCCCAACTCGTTCCGCGGCGGTCCCGATGAGGCCGGGCATTTCGGCATGTTCGGCGGCCGCTTTGTCGCGGAAACGCTGATGCCGCTGATCCTCGACCTGGAAAAGGCTTACGCCGTCGCCAAGGCCGACCCGTCATTCCAGGCGGAAATGAACGGCCATCTGAGGGACTATGTCGGCCGACCGTCGCCGCTTTATTTTGCCGAGCGCCTCACTGAACATCTTCGAGAAGTTTCCGCGGCCTCCGGCCGCGCTGGCGGCGCTAAAATCTATTTCAAGCGCGAGGAGCTCAACCACACGGGTTCGCACAAGGTCAACAATGTGCTCGGCCAGATTATGGTCGCGCGGCGGATGGGCAAGAAGCGCATCATTGCCGAAACCGGCGCCGGACAGCACGGCGTCGCCACCGCGACATTGTGCGCGCGGTTCGGGCTCGAATGTATCGTCTATATGGGCGCCGTCGATGTAGCGCGTCAGGCGCCGAATGTGTTTCGGATGGAAATGCTCGGCGCCAGGGTGGTGCCGGTGCAGTCCGGCACGCGAACCTTGAAGGACGCGATGAACGAAGCGCTGCGTGACTGGGTCACCAACGTCCACAATACGTATTACTGCATCGGCACCGTCGCAGGGCCGCATCCATATCCTGCGATGGTACGCGATTTCCAATCGATCATCGGCAATGAGACCCGCACGCAGATGCAGGAGGCCGAAGGCCGCCTGCCGGATTCGCTCATTGCGTGCATCGGCGGCGGCTCCAACGCGATGGGGCTGTTTCATCCGTTCCTGGACGATCCGAATGTGGAGATTTTTGGCGTCGAGGCTGCCGGCCATGGGCTCACGCAGTTGCATGCGGCATCGATCGCCGGCGGCCGGCCGGGGGTTCTGCACGGCAACCGCACCTATCTCCTGATGGACGATGACGGCCAGATCCAGGACGCGCATTCCATCTCGGCCGGGCTCGACTATCCGGGCATCGGGCCGGAGCATTCATGGCTGCACGAAACCGGCCGTGTCACCTATCTCAACGCGACTGACGAAGAGGCGCTTGCCGGGTTTCAATTGCTGTCGCGCCTGGAAGGCATCATTCCGGCGCTGGAACCGGCGCACGCCATCGCCAAGGTGATGGATTTGGCGCCGAAGCGCTCCCGCGACCATCTCATGGTGGTCAATCTCTCCGGCCGCGGCGACAAGGATATTCCGCAGGTGGCGGAGATCCTGCGGGGCAGGAAATCATGACCACCCGCATCGACACCCGTTTCGCCGAACTGAAGCGCCAGGGCCGCGCCGCTTTCGTTACCTTTTTGATGGCCGGCGATCCCGACGTCGAAACCTCGCTCGCCATCATCCGGGCGCTGCCCAAGGCCGGCGCCGACATCATAGAAATCGGGATGCCCTTTACCGATCCGATGGCGGACGGACCTGCGATTCAGGCCAGCGGCCTGCGCGCGCTGAAGGCCGGCATGACGCTGAGGAAGACGCTGGCGCTGGTGCGCGATTTTCGCGTCGATGACGATACGACGCCGGTCATCCTGATGGGCTACTACAATCCGATCTACATCCACGGCGTCGAGAGATTCCTGACCGATGCGAAGGGGGCCGGCGTCGATGGGCTGATTCTTGTCGATATGCCGGCGGAGGAGGACGGCGAACTCTGCATTCCCGCATTGAAAGCGGGCCTGAATTTCATTCGCCTCGCGACCCCGACCACCGACGACAAGCGGCTGCCGGCGGTGCTGGCGAATACCTCGGGCTTCGTCTACTACGTCTCGATTACGGGCATTACCGGGACCGCCGCCGCGGACATCGCCAGCGTGGCGGCCGCGGTCGCGCGCATCAAGCGGCACACCGTCCTGCCGGTATGCGTCGGGTTCGGTATTCGAACGCCGGATCAGGCCCGGGCCATTGCGGGATGTGCCGACGGCGCGGTGGTCGGCACGGCGCTGGTCGATGTCCTGCAACGCAGCCTGGATGCCGAGGGGCGGGCAACGCCCAAGACCATTGCCGCCGTGGCTGACCTCGTGGCGGCGCTGGCGCAGGGCGTGCGCGGGGCCGGACAGGCTGCGCAATAAGCCACAATTGCCGGCCATAGCGAGCAGCGGGTTGCCCGGCAAAGTCCGGGACGCCATATTTGCAAGGCGATTCCTCGATCGCACGGAGCAAGACATGAATTGGCTCACCAACGTCGTCCGGCCGAAGATCCGCAACATCCTGCGCCGCGAAACCCCGGAGAATTTGTGGATCAAATGCCCCGATACCGGGCAACTGGTGTTCTACAAGGACGTCGAAAGCAACCAGTTCGTCATCCCCGGCTCGAACTACCACATGCGCATGGGCGCGGTGGCGCGCCTGAAATCGATCTTCGACAACGAGGTCTGGTACGATATCGCGCTGCCCGAGGTCACGCCCGATCCCCTGAAATTCCGCGACGAGCGTAAATACGCCGACCGCATCAAGGACGCGCGCGCCAAGACCGGGCTGAACGACGCCATCAAGGTCGGCTATGGCAAGCTGGAGGGCGCCGCCGTCGTCATCGCGGTGCAGGATTTCGATTTCATGGGCGGGTCGCTCGGCATGGCCGCCGGCGAGGCGATCGTGCGCGGCCTCGAACTCGCGGTGGAAAAGAAATCGCCGTTCATCGTGTTCGCGGCGTCCGGCGGCGCGCGGATGCAGGAAGGCATCCTTTCGCTGATGCAATTGCCGCGCACCACGGTGGCGGTGCAGATGCTGCGCGAGGCGAGGCTGCCTTATGTTGTGGTGCTGACCAATCCGACCACCGGCGGTGTCACGGCGTCCTACGCCATGCTCGGCGACGTGCAGATCGCCGAGCCCGGGGCGTTGATCGGCTTTGCAGGCGCGCGCGTGATCGAGCAGACCATCCGCGAGAAATTACCGGACGGTTTTCAGCGCGCCGAGTATCTCAAGGACCATGGCATGATCGACATGGTGGTGCATCGCCACGAGTTGCGCCCGACCCTGGCGCGGTTATGCAGGCTGTTGATGAGGTCGCCGGCGCTCGAAACTGCTCCGAAATCCGTGCCGGAGCCGATCACGGCCACGGCCGCAATCACATCGCCTCCGGAACCGGTGCCGGCAGCGCCGCACGCGTGAACGCGCCCCAACCAACGCCGCCGCTCGGCGGCCTGATCGCGCGGCTGGCGGCGCTGCATCCGAAAGCCATCGATCTGAACCTGGAGCGGATGCATCGGCTGCTGGACCGCCTCGGCCATCCCGAACGCAAACTGCCGCCGGTGATCCATGTCGCCGGTACCAATGGCAAGGGTTCGACCATCGCCTATCTGCGCGCGATCCTGGAAGCCGCCGGCATGCGCGTTCACGTCTATACATCGCCCTATTTGGTGCGGATCAACGAAAGTTTTCGTCTGGGCCGGGCCGGTGGCGGCGTTCTCGCCGACGATGCCGAATTACGGACGGCGCTCGAACACTGCGAGCGCATCAATGCCGGCGCGCCGATCACGCTTTTCGAGATCGAAACCGCCGCGGCGTTTTGCCTGTTCACGCAAACTCCGGCGGATGTCGTGCTATTGGAAACCGGCCTCGGCGGACGGCTCGACGCGACCAATGTGATCGACGCTCCGCTGGCCACCGTCATGACGCCGATCGGCCTGGACCACACCGAGTTTCTCGGCGAAACGTTGATCAGGATCGCCGGTGAAAAGGCGGCAATCATCAAGCGCGGCGTGCCGGTGATATCGGCCGAGCAGCCGCCCGAGGCGGCGGCCGTGATCGAACAGCAGGCAAAACGCATGCATGCGCCGCTGCATGCCGCAGGACAACATTGGCACGTCAACGTCGAGCGCGGGCGGCTGGTCTATCAGGACGAGCGCGGGCTGATGGATTTGGTCGCGCCGAAACTATTCGGGCGGCATCAGTTCGACAACGCCGGCCTTGCGATTGCGGCGGTGCGCGCGCTCGACACATTCAAGATCGACGCCGCCGCTTTCGAGGCCGGCATCCTCGGCGCCGATTGGCCGGCACGGATGCAGCGCTTGGTGGCGGGCGCGCTGCTCGATCTGGCGCCGCAGGGTTGTGAGCTATGGCTCGATGGCGGTCACAATGCCGATGGCGGGCGCGTGGCGGCGGCGGCGCTGGGCGATCTGGAAGAACGGGTGTCGCGGCCGCTGGTGGTGATCGCCGGCATGATGGGCAACAAGGACGCCGATGGCTTCCTGGCCAATTTCGCCGGGCTGACGCGCCATATCATCGCGGTGCGGATTCCGGGCCGCGACAACGCAATGGCGCCGGACACGCTGGCCGACGCCGCGCGCCATCTGGGCATGCGGGTGGAAACCTCGTCCGGCGTGGAAGCGGCGCTGCGTTCGCTGACCCGCCTCGCCTACGAGGTGCCGCCGCGGATTCTCATCGCCGGCTCGCTCTATCTCGCCGGTTACGTGCTGGCGGCGAATGGGACGCTGCCGAGGTAAGCGTTGTTAAACAGGGCGTTGCCTCCCCCATGAAGCCGTTCATCCCAGCAGCTTCATCGGGTTGACCGCCTTCTGCTTCAACTGGTCCAGGGTACATTGACGCGCGGCCTTGTCCGGACGCCAGCGCAGGATGGTGGTGCCGTGACGAAACCGCTCGCCGCTGAAGTGATCGTAACTCACCTCGACCACGAGCTTCGGTTTCAGAGGGCACCACTGCGCCGAGCGTTCGGTGGACCAGCGGCTCGGGCCGCCCGGCGCGTTGCCGGTGAATCCCGGCGGGCCGATCAGCGCTTCGAGTTTCGCGGTCAGCGCCGGCTTTTGCGCCCGCTTGATCGCGGAGCTGAAGCCGACGTGATGCAGCAAGCCGTCGTCGTCGTAGAGACCAAGCAGCAGCGATCCGACGACTTTCCGGTTATCGAGTTTGTTGGTGGCGTAGCGAAAACCGCCGATGACGCAGTCGGCGCTCCGAAAATTCTTGATCTTCTGCATGCCGTCGCGATTGCCGGACTGGTATGGCAGGTCGACGCGCTTGGCGATCACGCCGTCGGAGCCGCCGCCGGCCTCGGCGAGCCACTTTTTCGCGCTAGCGATGCGTGCCGTCGCCGGCGAGAGCCGAAAGGTCGTTTGGGACCTGAACTGTTTCGCTGCAAAGGCTTCCAGCGCCGGGCGCCGCTTGCCGAGCGGCTGCGCGGCGAGCTTCCTGTCCGCCTCGGTCGCCAGAAGGTCGAACGCCAGAAACAGCGCAGGCGTTTGCTGCGACAGCCTTGCGATGCGGCTCTGCGCCGGGTGAATCCGCTGCAGCAGATCGTCGAATGAAAAGGTCTTGCCGTGCGGCACGACGATTTCGCCGTCCAGCGTGTAGCTTGCGGCTTTCAGCCGCAATGCGGCCTCGACCAGTTCCGGAAAATAGCGCGTCAGATCCTCGTCCGATTTCGACCGCAGCGCGACGCTGTTGCCGCGGCGCGTCAGCAGGCACCTGAAGCCATCCCACTTCGGTTCGTACTGCCATTCACTTCCACGTGGTATAGTGTCGACGGAACGCGCTTCCATCGCGGCAAGGCCGGATGATACGGGCGCTGCGGTGTTACGGCGCGGAGCGATGCGGGACATTCCTGTTAACGCAGACGGCCGGCGTTCAGCCGGCCGTCGAAGCGGATAATTTAAAGCGCGATCAGACCGCGGCGGTGATCCACTGCTGCAGCTTCTGCTTCGGCGCGGCGCCGACCTGGCGGGACGCCATCTCGCCGCCCTTGAAGATCATCAGGGTCGGGATCGACATCACGCCGTACTTCGAGGCCGTCTTCGGACTTTCATCGACGTTAAGTTTGACGATTTTGACCTTGTCGCCCATCACGCCGGAAATCTCGTCCAGCGCCGGGGCGATCATGCGGCAGGGGCCGCACCATTCGGCCCAGAAATCGACCACGACCGGCCCCGTGGCCTTGAGCACCTCGGCTTCGAAATCGGCGTCAGAAACCTTGCCAACGGCCATTGGAGCACCTCATGGACTGCGTGTGAAAGCGCGGCAGAATTGCCGGCCGGATCATGCAGTCAACCTATGAACGGGGGGATGGCGGGTCAAGCTCCGTCATCTCCCTGGATGATGATTGCCAGTTGCGCGTCCAGCGCGGGGGCCGGAATCTCCATCATTTCCGGCGTTTCGGTCCATAGCAGCGCGGCGCGGACCGGCCGCTCGGGATAAAGCTTCTGCAGGACGGCCCGATAGACCGCGAGCTGGCGTATATAGGCCACCGGCACTCCGGCGATGGCGCGGGGTGGGGCCCGGTTGGTTTTGTAGTCGACAATCAGGACCTCGCCCGGCGTCACCGCCAGCCGGTCGATCTGGCCGGCGACCTGCGCCGGCGGCCGCCCCGGCCGATCGAGCCTTCCCGCGATCGATACTTCGGCGCGGCTTTCGGGGGCGAACACCGATGCAAAGCCGGGGTCGCTGATCAGCGAAAGAATTTGGACGGCGAGTGCCTCGCGCTCGCCGTCGTCCCAGTCATCGGCGTTGCGGGCGAGATATCGCGCCGCTACCTCGATGCGCCGTCCGGGTGGAACATTCGGCAACGATTGCAGCAGCCGGTGTACCAAGGAACCGCGCTGCAGCGCCCGCGCGCGTAGCTGCGCCGACTCGCCGGTGCGGATGCCGTGGCCTTCGTCCTCGGCCGGGTCCGACGGTCGCAGCGAAGCATCGAGCGGTTCGCGCGGCGCGGGCTTGCGCAACCACCCGGGAAGCATGATCGGGGCGGCGGCCGGGGCGAGGGCTGCCGCGACGCCCAACGCCGGGCGTGCGTCTTCAGGCCGCAGATAACGCTTCACGACGCCATCCGGGGGCGGCACGTTCTGCATGTGCAATCCCGAACTGGCGAGGCCCTTGGCGATCAGGTCGTACCACGATAGCTCGCGCAATTTTCGCATGTTGCCGGGCATGCAGCCGCCGACGATCAGCCGGTCGGCTGCGCGTGTCATCGCCACGTAGAGCAACCGGCGGTATTCGTCCTCGGTTTCGCCCAGCATTGCCGCGCGAGCGGCTGCGACCGTGGGCGGGTCTTCCGCCTTCTTGCCGGCCCACACCACCACGCCCGTTGCGTGCGGCGCGGCGTTGAGGTGCGGCAGCCGGACGAGTTTCAGGCGCGTGGTATCCGCGGGCGATGTCGTCGTATCCACCAAAAACACCACCGGCGCTTCCAGGCCTTTGGCGCCGTGTACGGTCATGACCCGGACTTCGTCGCGCGAGATTTCCATGTCGCGCTTTACTTCCGTATCGGCGGCGCGCAGCCAGGCCATGAAGCCCTGCAGCGATGCCGGGGCCTTTCGCTCGTAAGCAAGCGCAAGTTCGAGAAATTCATCGAGCGCATCGTTGGCCTCGTGCCCGAGACGCCGCAGGATCCGCGCACGCCCCTGGTCACCACCGAGCAGCCAGGCGTAGAACGCGAACGGCGGGTCGCTGGTGAAACGGTGCTCGCATTGCTTGAGGCGGCGAAGCGCGGCTGCGAACGCCGGCTCTGCGGCGTGATCGGTCAGCGCGTCGCGCAGCGATCCCCGGCGCCGCCACGCCAGCTTGAACAGATCATGGTCGGTAAGCCCGAACAGCGGGCTCTTCAGCGCTACCGCGAGCGCCAGATCGTCCTGCGGCAACAGCAGCGCATCGGCCAAATTCATCAGGTCGATGATTGCGATATGCTCGGTCAGCTTGAGGCGGTCGGCGCCGGCCACCGGAATGTTGGCGTGCTTCAACGCCTGGATCACCGCGTCGAACGCGTTGCCGCGACGCCGCACCAGCACCAGCACGTCACCATAGCGCAGCGGCCGGCGATTGCCTGCGTTCCCGGTCATCGTGCCTGCCGCGACCAGCGACTTGATTTCGGCCTGGATCCGTCTCGCCAGCCGGACCTCGGGGCTGGTTTCCGATACCGCATCGAACGGCGCCCGCCAGCCTTCGATGTCCTGCCGGGGATCCGGCAACTCCAATTCCCACAGATCGATCAGGGCTGGACCTGCGTCGGGCAACGCCTCATGCAGCGGATAGGCATTTTCCGCGTGAATGCTGCGATAGATCGTCGCGTCGCGAAAGACATGGTCGACGGATTGCAGGATTGCCGTTCCGGACCGGAACGAATGCTTGAAGGCCAGTCGCTCGAACTTGAGCCGCGCCTCGGTGAACTTCCGTTCCAGCGCCCGGCTTTGCAGGTCGAATTCGCGGGGTGCCGCGCCCTGAAACGAAAAGATCGACTGCTTCTCGTCGCCGACCGCGAAGATGGTGCGCTTGACCCCGTCGCGTGCGCCCTTGCCCGAGGTGAATTCCGAAATGAGATGCGCGACGATGTCCCATTGCCGCGGGCTGGTGTCCTGCGCCTCGTCGATCAGGACGTGATCGACGCCGCGGTCGAGCTTGAAGTGCACCCAGCCGGAAGAGACGCGGTCCAGCATCTGAAGCGTCTTGTCGATCAGGTCGTCGTAATCGAGCAGGCCGCGCTCCTGCTTTTCGCGGCGGTAGTTGGCCGCCACCGCCGTCGCGATGATAAGGAGCGATTGCGTGCGATCGCGCACCGTCAACGCGCGGCGCTGTTCGATCAGCGGGTCGATGCGGCCGATTTCGCCGTCGAACAGTCCGGCCATTGCCGGGTTGCCGTCACGAAACTTGTTCGTCACGATCGACTTGCGCGGCGTCAGCGCCTCGGTCAGGAATACATTGAGATAGGCGTCGACTTGCTCGCCGCCTGACAAAGCCCGTGCGTCGCGAAGCCGCGACGCCTGGTCGGCATCGGATTTGCTGCCGGTATCGAGAATCGCGGCGATCTCCTCCCATCGCGATCGCGGCAGATGCGGTCCATTTACGATCGCGTGCTCGACGTCCTCGAGGCGCAACCCGGTGTCGACGCCAAGTGCATCCGACACCTGCGCCATTGCCGCATCGGCGCTGCCGGCGCCATCGGTCCATGCCATGAAATGGTCGCGGCTGAGGCACGCCTCGCGGACCACGTCCTTGAAGGTCACGTCGGCCGCGCTGGACATCGCGATGTCGAGCGCCCGGCCCGCGGGGCTTTGCGGGTCGTGCGCCGCATCCAGCAGCACCTTGAGATTGGCGCGCTCCATCATCTCGGCCTGATCGCGCTCGTCCAGCACCGCAAAGCGCGCCGGCACGTTGGCTTCGAATGGAAACTGCTGCAGCAAACGGGTGCAAAGCGCGTGGATCGTCTGCACCTTGAGCCCGCCGGGCGTCTCCAGCGCGCAGGCAAACAGTTCGCGTGCGCGCAGGCGCAATTTCGCGTCGGGCCGCGCGATACCGGCATCGCGGATCGCCGCATCGAGTTCATCATCCTTCAGCGTGATCCAGTGGCCAAGCCTGGTAAACACCCGCTCCGCCATGTTGGCCGCCGCCGCCTTGGTGAAGGTAATGCAGAGGATTTTCTCCGGCGGGACGTTATCGAGCAGCAGCCGGATCACGCGCTGCACCAGCACATGGGTCTTGCCCGACCCGGCGTTGGCGGAGACGAACGCCGACGAAGCGGGATCGGAGGCGCGCGCCTGGGTCGCACGGACCGCATCCGGGATATTGTTGCGCGGCAAACTCATTCGGTATCCTCGCCGAGGCCGCCGGCCGCGGACCACTCCTTGATCCGCGCCAGATCGTCGTACCTGCCGTAGCGGTTGGTCCACATCGACAGATTGAGCGAGGTATAGGCCTGCTCCTGGTTTTCGAAAGCGCGTATCAGGGCTTCAAGGTTTCGCCGCGCCTCGTCGGCGGCCTCATCGGGGGACTGCGGCGGATCGCTCTTGTTGACCTTCAGTTCCAGCAGGATCGATTTGCCCGGAGGATTGTTGCCGCTGAGCCGGACATACAGCAATTCCCCAACCGACGCCCCGGCGGGAATATTCGCAAAACCTCCCTCGCGCAGGATCGCGGCTTCCAGCGTGAGCTGCGGCGACAGCCCCATCCGCACCTGCTTGCCGGTCGGCGGCGCGCCGGTCTTGTAATCGAGGATTGCAAAGGTGCGGTCGCAGCGGTGCTCGATGCGGTCGGCGCGCGCCGAGAGTACAAAGTGGCGATTGTTGTCGAGCGGAATCGAAATCCTGCCTTCGACTTCGGCATCGATCCGCGTGACATTGAACCGCCGCTCGCGCTCCCAACCGGCAAACCACGACGCGATGCGCAGGAAGCGCGGCCACCACAGCGCGCGCGCCTCCGGTCGATCCATCAGCGGGGCGAAATGTTTTTCGCCGACCCGGCGCAGCGCGCCGGCGGGGTCGTCCGGCAGCGTGATCTGGTGGGCCTGGGTGAACTCGCCGAGCGCATCGTGGATCGCCGAGCCGCGGTCGGCTGCCGACAGCGGCATGTCGACGGGATCGAGCGGCGCAAGCTTCAGGATATGCTTGGCATAGATCGTGTAGGGATCGCGCAGCCAGTCCTCGATCGCCGTCACGGGCAATTTCAGCGGTCGCGCCTCACGCGGCGGTTTGGGAGCCGGTTGCGAGATCGGTTCCACTTTATCGGGGCGGTCCAGTTCATCTGCATAGTCGAGATAGATCTTGCCGCGGGCTTTCGCGGCTTCCCAGCGCGCTTCGCCTGCCACCGCCTGCAGCCGGTGCAGGAAGCGCGAGGCTACCGCCGGCGCGCCGCCGACCTTGGCAGCATGGCTGAGAATGACCTCATCGGCGCCGAGCAATTGCGCAAAGTCGTGCGCGGAGAGGCCGACCCGCCGCTCCGGCAGATCGAGGCCGAGCTGGTGGCGCATCGGGCGGCTCAGCCAGGGATCGTTGCGGGGCGCCGGCGGCCAGACGCCCTCGACCAGCCCGCCGAGAATGACGCGGTCGCAGTGCGTCAGCCGCGCTTCGAGCGGGCCGTAGATACGTAAGTGAGCGCTGGCCGCTTGCGGCCGACGCACGACGCGGTCGCCGAATGCCGTGTGGAAAACGTCCGGATAATCGGAGAGCTGCACCATCAGTCCGCTGCGCGCGGGCTCGCCGGGCAGATCGTCGAACGCGGCGGCCAGCGCCAGGCCCTGATGCCCCTCGAAAGCAACGGCGACGCCGTTTTCCTCGCGCGACAGCACCATCAGGACATCGCGATGGTGCTCTGCCAGATCGGAAAAATCATGCGGCTTTGACGGATCAAGCGATTCGAGCGGCGACAGAGCGGCTTGCAGATAGGCGATCAGCCATTGCGCCTTGTCGAGGTCTTCGTCCTTGAGTCTGGCCCGCGGTTCCGATCCGTGCAGGGTCGATGTCTTCCCCGCCTTGAATTCGGCAAGCTCCAGGCGAAAGCGGACAAAGCTTTTCGCGAGACCTCCGCTGCCTGCCTCCGGACGCGTGCCGCGCATCAGCGCCAGTTCGAGCGTTTCAATTGCGCCCTTGAATGCCCCCGGCGATCCGCCCAGCCGCAATAGCGGATGCTTTAGCAGCGCCAGCAACGTCGGCGGCTCCATTTGCCGTGACGCTGCCTCCGCCGCCAGCCGGGCGAAAATCCCAGCCGACGTATCCATCAAGGCATCGCCGCCGGAATCGTCGAATTCGAGGTTCCAGCGCCCGAGCGCCGCCACGACCCGCCGCGCCAGCGCGCGGTCCGGCGTCACCAGCGCGGCTGGTTTGTCGAGTTCGCGCGCCTCGCGCATCGCGACCGCGATCGCCAGCGCTTCCATCTCGGGATTGGCCGCCTCGATCACGGCAAGGTCGTTCATGCCGGACGAAATTTTCTGTTCGACCTCCGGCTCGGCTAGCCGCCGGTGCCATTGCGCCGTCGCGTTGGAGGGGCGCATCGCTTCGGATGCCAATATTTCGCGTCCGTGCCGCATCGGTGCGCCGAGCGGTTCGACGTCGCTGCGCTGCAGGCCGAATTTGTCCAGCAGCGCGTGCATCGCAAATTGCGGATGGTTCGATGCGGTCGCCGAAACCACGCCCTGCGCGTCGGTGACGCCCCCGATCAATTGCCACGCGGCCTCGTCCAGATCGATGTCGAGCCCCGGCAGCACCACGGCGCCCTGTGGCAGCCCGGCAATGGTTTTAAGGAAACGCGCCGTCGCCGGCATCGAGCCGGTCGAGCCCGCGGCGATCACGGGGCCGTCGTGGTGGTCGGTCAGGCGCGCGGCCTCGGCTTCGATCAACAAGTCGCGGCGTGCCGCCGGTTCGATCTTGTTATTTTCCTTGAGGTGGGCGGGCCAAGCCTGGCTCGCGATCTTCAGGAAGTCCAGCGTAAGCTGCCAGTATTGATCGAGATGATCGGGGACGAGCCCGTCGAATGCCTTCCAGTCGACGCCGCGCGTGGCCATGTCGTCCATCAACCGGGCGAGATCGTCTGCCAATGCCAGCGTCGAGGCCGGTCCGCCGATCACCAGCGGCGCCTGCTGCGGCTCGCCAGGCTTCAATCGTCTGGCCCACGCGTCGATCAGTTGCGCCAGCAGCAGGCGGCGGCGAATTCCATCCAGCGCGGGCGGCATGTCGAGCGAGGTCAGGTCCGTCCCGGAAACGGCTTGCGCGAATTCCAGTTCATCCTCGTCGATAGCGCCAAGCGCGACGATGCGCGGCAGCACCACGGCGTCCAGGCCGAGGACATCGAGAAATACTTCCCGCGCCATGCGTCCGGCGCGCTGGGTCGGCAGATAAAGCGTCGCCCGCGCCAGAAGCTCGGGATGGGCGCGCGGCCGAAACCCCTCGATAAGATCGCCATCGACCAGCGCGGCGATGACCGTACGCAAGAACGGCGCCGATGCTGGAACATTGAAGATGCGCATGAAAGTCCTGATTCGGGATCAGGAGCATCATGGCATGGGCGATTTTCGGGTGCGATTTCTAATTCTCTCGGGCTCCGGACGCGGCCATAAGCGCGTTTATGCGTGCTATTGCGCCGCCCTTCGCGGCGGGGTGCGGCCGCCGAGCCGGGGGCCGTAATGGAACGCGGGGTTTGGTCCGGGCTCTGCGGAGCGGCATGATCGGCGATGCGTCGCAGCGCCTTAGAATGCCGCGCCGCGTCCGGGACACGCGCGGCGTCACGCCACGCTGGCGAGAAAAGCTTCTTCGGCGGCGGTAATCGCGTCCGGGGTTCCGACATGCATCCAGACGCCATCGAGCCGCAGCCCATACAGCCGCTCCTGCTCGTTGGCGCGATCGAACATTTTGGTCAGCGAGAATTCGCCTGCCGGCGCGTCTGCGAAGATCGCCGGCGACATGATCGCGACGCCGGCGTAGACGAACGGCACTACCTGATATTCCCGGCGTCTGTGCAAGGTGCCGTCGGCCGCCATCGCATAATCGCCGCGGCCGTGATAGCCGATGCTGCTCGTGGTCGGCGCCATCAGCAACAATATATCCATGCGCGCGGGATCGAAAGCCTCCGCCAGACGCATTAGGTTGGAACGCACGCCATCGATCCACATGGTGTCCGCATTGACATGGAAGAATGGCGCGTCGCCGAGCAGGGGCAGCGCTTTTACCACGCCTCCGCCGGTTCCCAGTACGGTATCACGCTCGTCGGAGATGGTTACGTGCGGCTGGGCCCGCGTCGTCACGTGCTCGATGATCTGGTCGGGCAGATAATGTACGTTGACGACGGCCTCGCGCACGCCGGTCTCCGCCAGCTTGTCGAGCACATGGTCCAGCAGCGCCCGCCCGGCGACGGGCACCAGCGGCTTCGGCATCCGGTCGGTCAAGGGCCTCATGCGGACGCCGAGGCCGGCGGCGAGCACCATGGCTTTGGTGGGTTGGACGGGCATGTTCAGGAACGTCTCGGGCATCGGTCTAAGCACGGGTGGCGGCCAATCCTAGCACGTGATTCGGGTACGCATCGCTCACGCTTATGTGCCGTGCATGACGTAGGTACGACGCCCGGCGCGACCCGCTCAAATTTCTGCCGTTGCCGGGTTGGGGCGGCGCGCGGTCTTTTTCTTCTTGTCGGCGGGTTTCAGGAAGTTGACGCCGAGGGTGTCGCCATTGACCCAGGCGAGTTCGCAACGGCGATAGGCAAGACCGGTGGACGACAGGAGCAGGAAGAATTCCTTGAGATGCAGTCCTTCGACGGAACCTTCGACGGTCAGCTTGGCGCCGGTTTCCGAGATATCTTCCATGGTGCAGTCCCGGCGCCAGGTGCCGTCGATGCCCATCATATGGGCGGCGATACCGCGCTCGAAGGTAACCCGCTCGCCCTTGCGGCGTTCTATAGCCATGGTTTCGATTCCTCCAGCGCGGGGGCAGCTCCCGCAGCCCTAGGTAGAACTTTGGCAGCAGATTAAAAGGAGGTTGGTTAACGGGTGTTTAATCAAGGAACCGGCGCCGGCACATGGACGGTATACCACGCCCGAATAACTTCCAGCGCGGGATGCGTCAGCGAGCGGTTGAGATAAGTCCAGATCCGCGGCTGATGCTTGAGATAGTGCGGCTTGCCGTCGCGCCGGTTGAGCCGCGCAAAGGTGCCGAGCAGCCGCGTATTCCGCTGGGCCGACATGATGGCGTATAATTCCGCGAAAGCCGCCGGATCGAAACCGGCGTCCGCGGCGAGCCTCGCTTTCATGTAGCGCGTCAGCATCGCAAGCTCGAACGGTTCGGGCACGTCGATCCGTGCATCCTGCAGCAGCGAGACCAGATCATAAGCGGCGGGGCCCAGCACCGCATCCTGAAAATCGATGATGCCGACCTTGGCGAATTCGGTTCGTGCATCGAGCCAGATCAAGTTGGGCGAATGAAAATCCCGCATCACCCAGGTTGGGGCCGCCGTCGCGGGCTTGGCCAACAGCTCGCGCCACATTGCGGTGAATTCGGCGTGCCGTGCGGCGCTCAGGAGTGCGTTGCGATCCGGCAAATACCATTCCGGCATCAAGCCGACCTCGACCAGCAACGCGTCGGTGTCGAAGGTCGGGATGGTGTAGGTGATCCCCGGTGCCAGCGCCAAGGTTTCGGGCAATGGCTGGCGATGCAGCGCCGCCAGCATGTCGGTCGCGGCCTGATAGCGCTCGGGAACAGGCGCCGGCGGATCGCCTTCGACAAAACTCGCGCTGCCGAAATCCTCGGTAATGAGGAATCCTGCATCGAGATCGGCATGATGGATGGCCGGCGCGGAAAAGCCGCGCGCGCGCAACCCGTTGGCGATGGCGACAAACGGATTCACGTCTTCGGCGAGATGCACCGCGGCGCTGTACGGCTTGCCGTCGTAGATCGCCGGTCCATCCGGACGTTTCGGTGAATTCATCAGGATGACAAAGCCGTCGTCGCGCGCAAGCCGCGCGTAGGAACGCGTCGAGGCGTCGCCGGCCATGCGCCGGCGTTTTGCGTCCGCAAAGCCCGCGCCGTCGAGAAATTCACGCAGCGCTTGCAGCCGTTCGACCTGGGCCGCCGCCTTGCCATAGCCGGTGATGACGGCGGCGCGCGCGGCGGAGCCCAATGCCGGACGATGGCTCAGTGCGATGTCGATCCTGTCAGCCGGCAGAGCGCCGGGCGCGCGCTCCGGCCACTCCATCAACGCCACAACCCCCTCGGGAAACGGCGCGAGCCCGATTTCCTCGAGTTCGCTTGCGTCGCTGATGCGGTAGAGATCCGCATGAACCACGGGAAACGGCGGCAGCTCATAACCCTGAACCAAGGTGAAGGTCGGGCTTGGGACTTCCAGCGTTTCGTCGTCGGCGAGATAACGGATCATGGCGCGTGCCGCTGCGGTCTTGCCGGCGCCGAGGTCGCCCGACAGCGTGATGACGTCGCCGGCGCCGATCAGCAGCGCAAGATCGGCCATCAGATGCGCCGTCGCTGTTTCGTTTGCGAGCGCCAGTGAGAATGTCGAGGGCCCGGTCATTCCGCGGCGTTGCGATGGGCCTGATCGACGGGAAATTCGCACGTCACGGTCGTGCCTTTGCCGACAACCGAATCAACCCGCACATTGCCGCCATGCAGCTCGACGAATGATTTCACCAGCGGCAGGCCCAGGCCGGCGCCCCGATGCCGCGAACCATTGGAGCGGCTCTCGAACCAGTCGAACACCTTGTCCTTGGCATCCAGCGCGATACCCGGGCCGAAATCGGTTACGGCAAATACGACGCTGTGGTCTGTACGTCTCGCGCTGAGCGTGACCGCGGCATCGTGCGGCGAGAAGCCGACGGCATTGGCAAGAAGATTATACAGAACCTGCTTGATGCGGTTCTCGTCGCCGATGAAGTCGCCGATGCCGGGATCGACATCGACCTTGAGCTCGATTCGGTCGCGGGCGAGCCGATCCTGAATGCCTTCCGCCGCCGCGTTGATGGTCTTGTGGATGTCGACCGGACCGAGGTCGAGTGTCATCGCGCCGGCGTCGATGGTGGCGAGATCGAGAATATTGTTGATGAGGGCGAACAGCGCGTTGGTCGAGGTGGTGATGTAGCCGAGATATTCAGCCTGCTTGGGCATCAGCGGGCCGGTGGCGGGATCGGTCAGGAGATCGGCGAAGCCGATGATGTTGGTCAGCGGCGAACGCAGTTCGTACGACACGTGGTGGACGAAGTCGACTTTCATCTGGTCGGCGGCCTCCAGCGCCTCGTTGCGCTCGCGCAGCGCGCGCTCGACGTTTTCGGTATCGGTGATGTCCTGGAACGTCAGCATGGTGGCGCCGTCCGGCAGCGGCATGGTCATGCAGTCGAGCACGCTGCCGTCGTTGCGTTCGAGCTTCAACGGCACCGGGGCCCGGTTCTCGATGCCGGTAACGGCCTCGCGAAGTGTTTGCCAGGTCGCGGCGTCGTCGAACAGCGGCCTGCACCAGGCTTCCACGGTCTCGATATGCGGCTGCTGCTGCAGCGCCTCCGCCGACAGCTTCCACATCTTCGCAAAGGCAGGATTGAACAATTGCGCGCGGCCGTTGCTGCCGAACACTGCGACGGCTTCGGCGAGATTGTCCAGGGTTTCACGCTGAACGTTGATCAGGCCGTCATACTGCCGGGCCAGTTCGAGGCTTTCGGTGACGTCGTCGAACAAATAGGTGACGCCGCCCTCGGGGTTCGGCGTGGTGACGACGCTGATCGCGCGGCCGTCAGGCAGGTACCAGCGGTCCTTTTCCGGTTCGACGGCGCGGTAGGCTTCATGCAGCTTCGCCTTCCAGGCGCGGAAATCCGGCTGCTCCTGCAGTTTTCGCGCGGCGCGGAGGCGATCCAGCACGCTGGAATCCTCGGGATTGCCGTCGAGAAACGCGCGGTCCAGGTCCCACAGCCGGCGGTAGGAATCGTTGTAGAACGCCAGCCGCCGCTGCCCGTCGAACACCGCCACGCCGGACGACAATTGATCCAGCGTGCGGCGGTGCGCTTCCGCCATCCGCACCAGCGCGTCGCGCAACGCGGTCGCCTCGCTGGCATCGATGGCTATGCCGGCGCTGCCGCCGGTGACCTTGAGCGCATGCACATCGTAGAAGCGCCGCTCGCCTCCCACGACGATTGGGAGTCGCGCGGAAAAGGCCGAATTGTCGTTGAGCGCGCGGGCCATGTCGCTGCGGTCGCCGCTGTCGAGCAGTTCGAGGTCGCGCTGGACCGCGTCCGGACCATTGGCCGCCTCCGTCGCCCGCGCATAGGCGGCATTGGCGAACATCAGCCCGCCCGCGGCGCGCTTCGCCCAGATCGGCCAAGGCGCTGCGGCGGCGAAGCCGCGCAGCATCTCGGTTTCTTCCAGCAGTCCCCTGTGCCGTACCGTCATTTCTGCGAGTTCGCGGCGCAAGCCTGAGAGTTCGCGGATGCGCACGATGGCCTGACCGCCCACGGCACGGCCTATCGCTTCGATGGACCGTCCGGTCGACGTGGTGAGATTGAGCAGGAAACCTTCGCCGGCATCGCGCAGCGCGTTGACGGCGTGATCCATCTGCAAGGCCGGCTCCGGGGACAGCCAGGTTCCGAAGGCGAGAATGCGTTGCGGCGACTGCTGGGCGTCCGTCGGCATCAGCAGCGAGATGTCGCCACCGATCTGCGGACGATTGTCGCCCGCCGCCCATGAGATCAGCACCTGCGGTTCCGCGAACAGCAGTGCGCGGAACCGGTCGGCTTCAACCTGGAGGCGACGGATGTCGGAGCGTAACTGGGCCTCGTTGTTGGCGGCACGGACCCGCGTGCGCATCAAGAGAATTGCAGCGACCACGGAAAAGCCGAGCACCGCCAGCGCGGTGGCGAGCACCGCCACTTCCTGGCGGTTAAGATCGAAGAACGTCTCCAACGCCCGCTCGATAAACTGCAAGTCGGCGGCAGCGGCAGGCACGCTCGTCACCAGCGCGCCGACGGCAACACCGAGGATGCCGTCGCGCACCAGCGCTGTGCACGACAGCAAGGTCCGACGCATCGCCGCGATCACGTCCGACATAGTCCGCCCCAAACCGCACGACTTCACGACCGGCATTCACCCCACCGTTCGCGAATCGACTCACAATATCCCCATCGGGAGTCGGGGGGTAAGAGTCCGAACCGTGAACGCAAACTGCATTGCGAAAAAATGCGCGGCGTCAGCGGTTGCGGTCGGCTTTATGAAATTGCTGCGTTTTTTTAACGTCCCGTCGAACCGAAGCCGCCGCTGCCGCGATCGGTTGCGGATACGGCGGCGACGGCGACCAGTTCCACCCGCACCACGGCCGCGATCACCATCTGCGCGATGCGCTCGCCGCGCCGGATCGTGAACGGCGCATCACCGTGATTTATCAGGAGCACCCCGACCTCGCCGCGGTAGTCGGAATCGATTGTGCCCGGCGCGTTCAGCACGGTGACGCCATGCTTGGCGGCAAGGCCGGAGCGCGGGCGTACCTGCGCTTCGAACCCGGGCGGCAGCGCGATGATAAAACCGGTCGGAACCAAGGCCTGGCTGCCGGGGCTGAGAATCATCGGCGCGGTTTCCGGAACTGCGGCCAAGAGGTCGAGCCCCGCGGCATGCGCGCTTTGGTAGTCCGGCAACGCCAGGCCCTGGCCATGCGGCAGTTGCCGGATATCGACTTTGACCGGAGCGCTCATGACGCATTGCCCGCCACTGCGGCGATGCGCGCCACCAGCGCGGTCGCGACTTCGTCCTTGGTCATCCGCGGCCAGGACTCGATGCTGAATTCTGCGCCGTCCCGCTTGAGAAGGTGAACCGTGTTGCGGTCGCCGCCCATCACGCCGGTGGCGGGCGACACGTCATTGGCGACGATCCAGTCGCAGCCCTTGCGCGCAAGCTTGGCTTTGGCGTTGTCGATCAGATGCTCGGTTTCGGCGGCGAAGCCGATCACCAGCGCAGGGCGTTGGTCGGAGCGTTTGGAGATGGTCGCGAGGATGTCGGGATTTTCCACCAGGTGCAGCGGCGGCATCCCGGCCGGAGTTTTCTTGAGCTTCTGCGAGCCTTCATCGGCGACGCGCCAGTCGGCAACCGCGGCGGCGAAGATCGCGACGTCAACCGGCAGCGCGGCCTCGGTTCGATGCAGCATTTCGCGCGCCGACTCGACCCGGCTTACGGTGACGCCGGCGGGATCGGCCAGTTCGACCGGACCTGCGATCAGGGTGACATCGGCGCCTGCAGCTTGCGCGGCGGCGGCGATAGCGAAGCCCTGTTTGCCGGAGGAACGGTTGGCGATGTAGCGCACCGGATCAATCGGCTCATGGGTCGGACCTGCGGTGATCAGCACGCGCTTGCCGGCGAGCAGTTGTCGCCGTGGCGGCCGCAGGAAATTTTCGGCGGCGGCGGCAATTTGCAGGGGTTCCGCCATGCGGCCGACGCCGGCCTCGCCCGCTTCCGCCATCTCGCCGGCATTAGGGCCGATCATGGTGACGCCGTCGCGCGCGAGCTGCGCCACATTGCGGCGGGTGGCGGCGTTATTCCACATCAGCGGATTCATTGCCGGCGCCAGCAGGATCGGTCGGTTGGCCGCGAGCAGAACGGCGCTGGCCAGATCGTCGGCGTGGCCTTGCGCCATCTTGGCCATCAGGTCGGCCGTGGCGGGCGCAACGACGATGAGGCCGCAGTCGCGCGCGAGACGGATGTGGCCGGCGTCGAACTCGCTGTCGGGATCGAACAGATCCGTATGGCAGCGCTCGTGCGACAGCGCGCTGGCGGCGAGCGGCGTCACGAACTTTTGCGCGGCATCAGTGAGCACGCAGCGCACCGAAAAACCCCGTCCTTTCAACCGCCTGATCAGATCCAGCGCCTTGTAGGCGGCGATGCCGCCGCCGATGATCAGGGTGATGCGTGATTGTCCAGCGGAAACAGCGTGTTGGGTACGGTCCTGGGGAGCTGCGGCGGCTTGCGATGGCGTTGCGGCAAAGCCGGGGCGATTGTGTGACGCCTCGCGCAGGATTACGCGGACCTCGTCCTCGACCGAGCGCCCGTTGCGGGCGGCGCGCAGCCGGAGTTCGGCCTTGATGGTCTCGTCGAGCTTGCGGATTGTCAGACTAGCCATGATCGCATTGATATCATAATTACGACTGCAATGCAATCATCTTAGGTGACGAACCGCGATCAGGATGCCGATGAAGGTTATCGCAATGATCCACAGCGCCGCCGTGCGCCAGCGGCTCTTGCGGCCCTCGGCCCGGCTCATCGCCGCCACCGTGTCGGGCGACAGCGTCAGCCCCTCGCGGCTCATGGTTTCGAGCTGCTCCAGCACCACGACCGCGCGGGACGCGATCGACGGCAGTCCGGACAGCACGCGGCCGAGCTCGCCGGCGCCCGACATGGCGCCTTGAACGCGGCCGACCGGCCCGAGGTTGCGCTCGATCCATTCGCGCACCACCGGGTCTGCGACCTTCCAGATGTCGAGCTTCGGATCGAAGCTGCGCGCCACGCCTTCGACCACCACCATGGTCTTCTGCAGCAGGATCAGCTCAGGCCGCGTGCGCATGTCGAACAGGCCGGTGACCTCGAGCAGCAGCGTCAGCAGCTTGGCCATCGAAATTTCCTCGGCGGTGCGATTGTGGATCGGCTCGCCGATGGCGCGGATGGCTTGCGCGAAATTTTCCACCGAATGATGCTGCGGCACGTAGCCGGCTTCGAAATGCACCTCGGCGACGCGGGCGTAGTCGCGGGTGATGAAGCCCAGCAGAATCTCGGCGAGAAACCGCCGCTCCTTCATGCCGAGCCTGCCCATGATGCCGAAGTCGACCGCGACCAGCCGCCCGGCATCGTCGAGGAACAGATTGCCCGGGTGCATGTCGGCATGAAAGAAGCCGTCGCGCAGCGCGTGGCGCAGAAAACTCTGGATCACCTTGCGTCCGAGATCGGCGAGGTCGACCCGCGCCTCGGCGAGACGCGCGTGGTCGTTCAATGCGATGCCGTCGATCCATTCCATCGTCAGCACGTTGTGCGTGGTGCGGTCCCAGTCGACCGTGGGCACGCGAAAGTCCGGATCGGCGGCCGTATTCTCCGCCATCTCCGACATCGCGGCCGCTTCCAGCCGCAGATCCATTTCCATGGCCACCGAGCGCGACATCGTGTTGATGACTTCGATCAGCCGCAGGCGCCGCGCTTCCGCGGAATATCTTTCAGCATTATGGGCGACAAAGAAGAAGTCGCCGAGGTCGCGCCGGAACCGCGCGGCCACATTGGGCCGCAACACCTTCACCGCGACCGCCTTGCGTTCGCCGTCGCGCTCGGTTTCGCCGCGGTGCACCTGCGCGATCGACGCCGCCGCCACCGAGGGGCCGAATCTCGCAAACGTCTGCGCCACCGGGCGTTCCAGCGACGTGGCGATGACGGCCTCGGCCTCGCTTTGCGAAAACGGCGGCAGCCGGTCCTGCAGGCTTTCGAGGTCGCGGGCCATGGCGACGCCGACCACGTCGGGCCGGGTGGCGAGAAACTGCCCGAGCTTCAGGTAGGCCGGCCCGAGGCGCGTGAGCGCGCGCGACAATCGGGGCCCGGATTTGGCGCCGGGGCGTTCGATCAGCCGCGCGAGCCGGAGCGCCAGTTGCCCGGGCGGCGGCACCAGGCTCGGATCGACGACGCCGAATACGCCCTCGCGTGCGAACACGAAACCGGCGCGGGCGAGGCGTGCGATATGAGTGGAGGCAGAGATCACAGACGCCAGCCCGAATGCAATGCCACGATGCCGCCCGACAGCGGCTGATGACCGACGCGCAGAAATCCGGCGGCGCGGATCATCTCGGCGAATGCGTTGGGTTTTGGAAACTTCCGGATCGATTCGACCAGATATTGATACGCCTCGGCGTCCCCGGTGACCGCCTTGCCGAGCGGCGGAATCACCTTGAACGAAAACAGCTCGTAAAGCCGGTCGAGGCCGGGGACATCGACGGCAGAAAATTCCAGGCAGAGAAATCGGCTGCCGGGTTTTAGCACCCGAAACGCTTCGGCAAGCGCCAGATCGATGCGCGGCACGTTGCGGATCCCGAACGCGATGGCGGTGGCGTCAAAACTGCGATCCGGAAAAGGCAGCGCCTCGGCATTGCCCTCGACGAACGATATTCGATGCGCGAGGTGCCGCGCCGCCGCGCGCGCGCGGCCGACGCCCAGCATGTCGGGATTGATGTCGCATACCGTGGCCCGGAATCCGGCGCCGGCCGCGCCGGCGGCGCGGAACGCGATATCGCCGGTGCCGCCGGCGACGTCGAGCAGCGCGAACGGCTTGCCGTTGCGCGGCGGGTTGAGCGCGTTGATCAGCAGGTCCTTCCAGACCCGGTGCAGCCCGGCCGACATCAGGTCGTTCATCAGGTCGTAGCGCTGCGCGACGCTGTGGAACACGTCGTTCACCAGCCTCTGCTTGTCGTCCAAAGCGACGTCCTTGAAGCCGAAATGCGTGGTCTGGCCGCCGTGATCCATCAATCCTTCTCCGTTGCCCGGACCATAGCGCGGCTGATCAGGGCGCGCTACAAGCGAGGCCGCGCGGCGGTCAAGGGCCTCGTCCGGCGAGCGCTTTGGTTAATCCGCAAGGTACGCTTATGACAACACGGTTCATGCGGGCAGTTCCGATCCTGCGAATCTTTGACGCCGCCAAGGCGCGCGAGTTCTATCTCGGCTTTCTCGGCTGCAAGGTGGATTGGGAGCATCGACATGCACCGGACCTCCCGCTGTTCATGCAGGTGTCATTGGGCGAAGTGATCCTGCACCTGAGCGAACATCACGGCGATTGCTCGCCCGGCGGCAAGATCACGATCGAAACGACGGGACTCGCCGCGTATCACGCCGTTCTGTCGGCGAAGAAATACGGTTATGCGCGGCCGGGGCTTGTCGAAGAGCCTTGGGGCGCGACCACGATGACGATCGCCGATCCGTTCTACAATCATTTGTCGTTCGCCGAGCGTCACCGCGAAACTGCAAAAGCTTGAGCGGCGGTAGATCGAATGCCCGAATTACCCGAAGTCGAAACCGTCCGCCGCGGCCTGCAGCCGGCGATGGAAGGCGCAAAAATCGTGCACGCCGAGGCCCGGCGCAAGGATCTGCGGTTTCCGTTCCAGAAGGATTTTGTCGCCCGCCTCGAAGGCCAGACGGTGACCGGGCTGGGGCGCCGCGCAAAGTATCTGATGGCGGATCTTTCATCGGGCGACGTGCTGCTGATGCATCTCGGCATGTCCGGCTCGTTTCGCGTGGTGAGGGAAGGCGCAAAGGCCGCGCCGGGAAAATTCCATCATCCGCGCCAGGAGGACCGCGCGCATGACCATGTGGTGTTTCACATGTCGTCGGGCGCGACGGTCGTTTTCAACGACCCGCGCCGCTTCGGCTACATGAAGATTTTCGCCCGCAACAGGATCGACGACGAGCCGCTGCTGCAAGGCCTCGGCCCGGAGCCGCTCGGCAACGAATTCGATGCCGCGATGCTGGCGCGCGCCTGCGCCAACAAGAAGACCAGCCTGAAGGCGGCGCTATTGGATCAGCGCGTGGTCGCGGGCCTCGGCAATATCTACGTCTGCGAGGCGCTGTTCCGTGCGCATCTGTCGCCGCGGCGCCTGGCGGCGACGCTGGCGGCGAAAAAGACCCGGAGCATCCCGGGCGGCACGCCGACCGATCATGCCCAACGTCTGGTCGCGGCCATTCACGCGGTGCTCAATCAGGCCATCAGAGCCGGCGGCTCGTCGCTGCGCGATCACCGCCAGACCTCCGGCGAACTCGGCTATTTCCAGCACTCCTTCCAGGTCTACGGCCGCGAAGGCAAGACATGCGAGAGCCCCGGCTGCGGCGGCATCGTCAGGCGGTTTACGCAGAACGGACGCTCAACGTTCTGGTGCCCGAAGTGCCAGAAGTGAGGTTTATGAGGCCGTCATCCTGAGAGTCTGGCCGAAAGATCCAGTGAATTAGGCGTCGCCATTGGTCGTCATGCCCGGCCCTGTGCCGGGCATGACGGCGTGGTCTACGTCATGCGCGGCACAAGCCAAGCATGACAGCGCGGTCTACGTCATGCCCGGTAAAAGGCCGGGCAGCGCGTTCAACGTCATGGCCGGGCTTGTCCCGGCCATCCACGTCTTTGCTCCACATCAGAAAGAAAGTCGTGGATGCCCGGCCTTGTGCCACGGCTGTCCGGTTCGATTTAAGTGGACGTAGC